>NZ_DJDV01000114.1:0-4826 GCF_002431195.1 Sphingobium sp. UBA5915
ACGCCCGAGGCCGTACGCTTACCTACGCTCGATCAACAATGCTATCTGGCCCTCTACGGCCAGATGTCGGATTACCAGCGCGCCCAGATATGGCAGCGCATCCACAAGCAGGCATTTGACGAGCAACAGGCCGCATTGGCTGAGGCGCATCGTCGTCACCAGCTAGACCAGAAGAAGACCGACCAGCTTCTCAAGGCTCGTTCGCTACAGGAGCGTATCGCAGACGCCGCCGCCAAGCGCGGCAAGGTAATCGATGGCCAGTAAGCTGGACGACTACCTAGACCTTATCTCCTTCGTTCGCGACCAGACCCTCTATTGCGGTGTCAATGCCTTCTGGAACGAATGGCTCCCCGCTCAGGACGATGAGTTTCGCGAAGCCATTCTAGCCGTCATGCAAGACCCGGCGTTCGCGCTGGAAGAGCATCAGCTTATGCCCCGCGTGGACTGGCGTATCTGGATGCTCCGCATGGGACGTGGCGCGGGCAAGACCCACGCGGCTGCTACCAACTGCAATCTGCTGGCCGAATATGTCTTCCCCGGCGGCTATGGCATCCTCGTCGGCCCGACATTCAAGCATGTCCGCGACACCATGATCCTTGGGCCGAGTGGCCTCATCAATACCGCCCGCCCTGATTTTGTCCCGCACTTCAAACCCCATGATGCGGCGGTCATCTGGCCCAACGGCACGCGTGCGACCATCTACACCGCCGACGATCCGCAGGGCATCCGTGGTCCATCGCTGAACTTCGGCTGGGGCGACGAACTCACGCTTTGGCGAAATGAGCGCACCTTCGATAACCTGTTCCGCGCTGTCCGTGAGAAGCATCAGCACGGCACAAAGCTGATTATCACCACCTCGCCTATCAAGGCGCAGGAATGGGTGAAGGCCATTGAGACACGCCCCAACACGGTCACGTCCACGGCATCGTCCATGGCCAATATCCATCAGGACGCGGACCACCTGGCCGAACTGACAGCGGAAGCTGCCGTGGGCAGCACCAAGGCTCGCGAAGAGATCATGGGCGAATGGACGACCGGCGAGAGCCAGCTATGGAGCCGTGATAATATCGAGGCCATGGCGCTGGAAACGAACCTGCTGCCCAGTGCCTATGCGGAAACATGCGGACGCCGCTTCCTCAGCATCGACCCTAGCGGCGGCGTGAACGACGAAACTGGCATCGTCCTGTTCGGCAAGAAGGGCAAACAGGCGATCATGCTGGACGACTTCTCGGATAAGATGGGTCTGGACGCCAGCTACCGCTACATCGTGGAACTGGCGAAGCGCCATTTGAAGCCCGGTGACTTCGTGCTGTTCGAGGATAACAACCAGAAGTCCGGCCCTGCCCTACTCCGCAAGATGGCGTTGGAAGCAGGTTTCTCACTTCGAGTGATCCCCGTGACCGCCGTGAAGAGCAAATATGCCCGTGCGGAGGAAGCGTTCATCCATTGCCAGATGGGCAAGGTGAAGCTGCTGCGCCGGTCGGATAAGCTGGAAACGCAGCTTGTCGAATGGGAGCCGGATATGAAGTCCAGCCCTGACCGTGGCGACGCCTTCACGCAAGGCGTGAACCATCTGCTCGGAACCAAGCCCAAGCAGAGATTCTCAGTCGTTGATCTAGGACGCCTGTGAGTATCTTTGTCATCCTAAGTCACCGATACGGCAGGCGAAATTCGCTAATCGTAATCTGGTCCGAGATTGGCGTAGCCGTCTTCGGTGATATCGTAATAGCTGTTCGCGCAGTAGATTACATAACGGCTTTTAGGGTCGTAATCGGGTATTTTTTGCCGCTGCGACCACAGCAGTTGGCCCAGCGGTCCGGGTGATATTTTCATGTCCAGACTAATGTCATTTTTGAGACGGTTTGGACCGATGTGGGTAAGTGACGGCATGGGCGAATTGCTCCTCAGCTAAGGCGGCTCCCATTAGTGGTGACAGCCTCAAAGCCAAACAAGGGGCAATTGAAAAAACAGAGGAAGGGGCTGAGGTCGCCTCGTGACCACCGTCCACGCTTCGACCCTCGTCTCGCTAAATACCCTGTAGATCAACCAAATAACGGTGGCACAGTGGCGTGGTTCTGGCAGAAATCTCGTGATTACGGAAAGGTCGAAAGGCCCAGCAGTCGCCGCAGCGTAGGCGGCATGTTCAGCACGGGCGGCCTTTCAGGCGTTTGGACGGACGAAGAGAACTTCGCAGCCCGCGCCAAGAAGCTGCTCTACAAATGCCCGGTTAGCCGTCGCTGCTTTGAAATCCGCGCCGAGAAGCTGGCCAGCATCACGATCAAGATCGAAGGCGCCAGCAAGGCGACCAAGAAAGTCCTGACCAAGCCCAATTTCCGCGACCGCACGATGAGCAACCTACTCCGTGTGATCGAAACGGACCTTGGCATCGGCGGCGATAATTGGCTGTTCCTCAACAAAGAGATTGCCAGCAGGCCGGTCATTGAAGGGCTTCGCCCCGACTTCATGTATCAGGAGCCGGATCAGAACCGCATCCTCTACGACCCGTCGAAACGCCTGACCGGCACCAGCAAGCCAGAACTCATCTTCACGATGGACCCTGACGATTTCGGCCGCACGCAGATGGTCGAACGCATCATCCACGGCACCAATCGCTATGAGGTCATCGACGGGGCCGTGCTGCAAATCAGCATCTATAACCCGCTGAGCGCCTTACAGGGGTCAGGAGCCGGCGACGCTATCTTGGCCGATGTCTCGGCATATGCCGCCGCTACGAAACTCATGTATGCCCGTTTCGCCAATGGCGGTCGCAAGGCAGGCTGGATCACGCTGCCAGAGATCGACGGCTTGGACGACATGACCGACGATGATTGGGCAAAGCTGCGCGACACGATGGAGCGCCTTCGCAGCGACGACGAACTCAAGGGTCTGGTCGCCGGGTCGAACTTCATCGAAAACCAGATGACCTTCGCGGAACTCGACATTGTTGATGTCGTGAAGGCTCTGGAACGCCGCATCGCAATGGCGCTTGGCGTCCAGCCGGTCATGCTGGGCTTTGAGGGCGAAACCACCGGCATGAACATGCGAACGGCGGATCGCACCTTCTATACTGGCTGGCTCAAGCCCCGCGCCGAATTCATCCTTGGCCATCTTCAAGCCTTTCTGGCTGAAGAGATGGGCGACCTGAAGTTGTCCCTCACGATTGATGAAACCCAGCTTCCATACCTCCAGGACGATAAGCTGGAGCAGGTCGACAAGATGGCCGGTCGCGGCGCGCTGACGTTCAACGAGTATCGAGAATCGATGGGCTGGCCGCCCGTGGAATGGGGCAATGTCCCTATCCCGGTTGCCGGTGCTGGCGAAGCGTTCGCCACTTCTAGTGGTGACAAGGAACCCCAGCAGCAGCCCGAAACAGCCAAACCCCGCATCGTTGGCCACGGCGCAGATACCAGCCGCCGCGCCGATCAGCGCGGGTAACGCAATAAATAACGGCAAGAGGAACTGATAGGAACCAGACGCTTATGACCATGCAATTTCTGACGAAGAGTTTCAAAGCCGCTCCTATCAGGGAGAACGAGGTCGAAGGTCTGGCGTCCACATATGGCAACATCGACCATGCCGGTGATATCGTGGAACGCGGGGCATATGCCCGAACCCTAGATCGCTTCAACGGCAGCAGAAAGGGAATGCCCTTCCTTGCCCACCACCGTCATGACCGCCCTATCGGTAAGATCGTTGAACTGCGCGACAGCGACGAAGGCCTGTATTTCAAAGCCCGCTTCTCAGAAAGCCATGATGGTCAGAACGTCCGCCAGCAGTTTCTTGATGGAACGCTGGACAGCTTCTCCATCGGCTATCGGGTGATCCAGAAGCAGGCCGACCGCGTGAAGGACCGTCGTGTCCTGCGCCTCAAGGAAATTGCGCTCCATGAGATCAGCGCAGTCACTTTCCCCTGCAACGAGCTGGCCGTCATCAGCGCCGTGAAGGGCAACATCGGCGAAAGCTACAGCGACCTGAGCCTTGAGGATCAGCAGCGCCTCGCGGATTTCGCGGAAACGCTGCGCGCCGTGGCGAACGGCACTGCCCATGATGACATGCTGGCAGAAGTCGCGCTCGATCCAACCGAGATAATCGAGGCGGCAGCATCAGAAGATGATGAACAGCTACAGAAGGCATTTGAAGATGCTTGGCTGTCCTACCGCATCAAGCAGGCTTTCGATCGATAAATAAAGCGTCAGCAGGAATGCTGACCGGCACTCCGTTCAGGACTCGCCCTCTTATAACAGAAGGACTCGCTTTCGCCCTCCTCTGAACTCGAAATCAGAGGTGAATAGTGAACGAGAATATCCAGAAGCTGTTTGACGAACTGGCGACCAAGGCCAATTCGGCGGACGCTGTTAACAAGGCAGAGGTCCAGACCCTCTATGCCGAAATCAAGTCCCTACAGGATAAGCAGGTTGAGCAGGAAGCCGCTATCGAAGCAGCGACCGAAGCACTGGCGCGCAAGTCCACTACCAAGTCCCAGACAGTAGATGCCTCCGACGATCTGCGCGTCGCGCAGTTCGCGTTCGTCAAGGGCCGCCACGCTGTCACCGATGGCGACATCAAGGCCGACGAATTCAGCCGCACGGTCAACGTGGAAGGTGGTCACACGATCCCTACCCACTTCGACAGCGAAATCACCCGCGCACTGAACAAGGCCAGCCCGATCCGCGCACTCGCTCGCGTGTTGTCTGTGTCTGGCAATCTGGAACGCATCATCAAGGTCAAGACCTCCGGTGCCGCGCTGACGAAGACTGAAAAGGCTGCCTACGACCTCAACACCGTCGATACCTTCGCCAAGCTGCGTTGGGGTTTCGCCGATGTCA
>NZ_DJDV01000020.1:0-3670 GCF_002431195.1 Sphingobium sp. UBA5915
CCGATCTCGCGGCGATCGAGTTGTAGCCGCCCCACACGATCCCGAGCAGCGCGACCGCGCTCCACTGGCGAACCCGCTTGACGATCAGCGCCTTGCGGGCCGCGCGGTCCCCGGCGACGTCAACCGCCGTGGGAGCCGCATGACCGACCCGCGCCAGCGCCTCAGTTGCCGCTGCCATCGACCCCTCCCGGCGCGGACTGGGTGATCGTCGCCTCGACCGGCGAGACCGGCGCAGGCCCGAACGGGGAAGCGGTCGGGACCGCCGTCCCTGGCGCGGCCGGCGCGACGGTCCCGGAGGCTGGTGGGAGCATCGCACCGACCGCGGGACCTGCCGGGGCGTTCGGCGCGGCCGCGGGGAGCGGCACGCGCGCGAAGACCGCGCGGCGGATCTGGTCGGTGATATCGGGGACGTTCTTCGACAGCACCGCCTCGCCGACGAGGACGGTGGTGCCGCTCGCGCCGACCTTCTTCATCTCGTCGTCGAGCGCCGACATGAAGGCCTGGGTCTGCGCGGCCACCTGTTGGGGCTGGCCGTTGCTGTGGCTCTGCGCCTGGACATATTCCGAGACGATGCCTTCGAGCCGCACGCTCGCCATCGGCACGGTCGCCGGCGGGGCCAGGAGATGCTTGGTCACCCACGCCCCCCACAGCAGCACCGCGACCGCCAGCGCGACCGCGACATAGGCGATGACGGGCAGGCCTTGCGGCTTGCGGCGATCCACCTTGTCCGCGACCGGACGGCGCGGTGCCGCGCCGGCTGCGTCCTCACGGGGTGCCGGGGCCGAGGCGGACGATTGCACCGCCGCGGACGCGGCCTCGGGACGATCGAGAACATCAACCATGACGGGAGCCTTTCGTGGAAGTGATGATCGCGCCGAGCAGGCGCACGCGGGTCACGGCGACGATGCCGAACGCGACCAGCCACACGACGAACAGCTGGTCGCCGAACGCCGCGCGGCGTGCCTGGTCGGCCGCGACGAAGCGCGTGCCGAGGTTGGCGACCTGCGAGAAGAAGCCGAGCGCGGTGAAGTCGCCGAGCATGAGGAAGAACAGGATCGCGACGCCGAAGGTCGCGAGCAGCGTCATCGCCATCCAGCCCGACACGCGCAGCAGGATATAGCAGGCGTCGCCGATCGCGCGCGTGCCCGTGCGCTTCCAATCGGTCGCCGTCGGCGTGCGCCAGTCGCGCTCGTGCGTGAAGGCGTTCATTCCGCCGCCTCCACCCAGGGCTCGCCCGGAGGATTGTCGCGATATTCCTCGGGGAAGGCGACGCGTTCGATCGCCTCGTCCATCGAGCAGCCGAGTTCGATCAGATGCTCGATATCGGCGAAGGTCTGCGGGCTGGAGGAATAGAGCGTCGCCGAATATTTATCGAGGACGAGCCGCCCGACCGCCATCGATTCCGGCCCCTTGATGAGGATGTCGGAATATTCCGCGCCGTTGCGCTTCAAGGAACGCAGCAGGCTTTCGGTATAGGGGTCCATGTCGAACCGGCCGTGCTTCTGGAAGTCCGAGATCGTGTCGGGCTTCTGCATGAGGATGACCGACCAGTCGGAGTTCTCGAGCGCCGCGAGGCTCCCTTCCGACTTGTAATAGTCGTTGAGGCTCTGCGTCGCGGTGATGAGCGAGGCGCCATATTTGCGGCAGGTACGGCTGTAGGTCTCGACGAAATCGGCCATCGATCCGCCGCGCAGCATCTGCCACGCCTCGTCGATCAGCAGCGCCTTGGGGATCTGGCGGTCCATCCGGCGCATCGTCTGCGACGACATGAACATGATCGCAGTCAGCACGACCGAGCGCAGTTCCTCGCGGCTCGACAGGTCCGAGAGCTCGAACACGGTCAGCGCGTTCGATATGTCCACCGACGCCTCGCCGGTGAAGAAGCTGCCGTAGGTGCCCTTGCCCGAGAACGGGAACATCGCAATCGCGAGATCCGTGCCCTGCACCGAGCCGTCGGAGCCGAGCGCCTCGATCACGTCGTCGACGCACCCTCCCCTGCCCTTGGCCTCCCACACCTGGTTGACCGCGCGGTCGATCAGACCGCGCTCGGTGTCGTTGAGCTTGTCGATGTGGCGGCCCATCTGGCCGATGATCGACTTGAGCATCGCGAGCGCGTCGACGAGATAGTCCTCGTCCTGCGCCACCAGCGTCTCGTCGATCATCGAGAAGGGATTGAGGCTGAACCCGTCGCGCAGGCGGAACTCGACGAAATTGCCGCCCAGGCTCTTGGCCATATGCTCGAACGAGCGGCCGTCATCGATCACGATGATCTTCGCGCCCACGCCGGCGAACGCCGCGCACAGCTCCTGCAGCGCCACCGACTTGCCCGAGCCGGACTTGCCGAACACCGCGACATTGTGGTTGCCCGCCTTGTTCTCGAACGGCGACCAGAAGAAAGGCTGGCCGCGCCGCCCGATGAACATCAGGTGCGGCAGATGCCCGCCGAGATACTCGCCCTGGATCGGCAGCATGTTCGCCGCGGTCGAGGTCAGCATCGTGCGCAGCCGCTTCATGCGCTTGAGGTCACTGTCGAGCCCGTTGCCCAGCGTCATCGGCAGGCACGACATGAACGCCATGATCTGGAGGAACCGCTCGTCGAGCAGGTCCCACCCGGCCGCCTTGTACATCGACTTGACGGTGCGCTCGTTGGCGTCCCCCTGCCCCTTAGGGCTGATGATGCCGACCGCATAATAGGCCTGCACCAGCTTCTTGCCGAGGCGCAGCTCCTGGGTGACATGCTCCCATTCGCGGCTCTGATCCTTCAGCTGCGGGAGCAGCCGCGCCGACTTCGAGTCCGCCAGGCTCGACGTGCGCATGAACTTGTAGCCGGCCTTCGACGAGGCGGCCTGTTCGTCCTGGTAGCACAGGCACAGCGACGTGAGCGTCGGGCACCCCGGGCGCAGCTTGTCGGAGAACATGTCGCCGATCAGCTTCTGCACGTCCCACGGTGCCCAGCGGTTGGGCAGGTTCCTGACCGAGAAGAAGCGATAGTCGAACGTGTCGGGCCGGATCTCCTGATATTGCGTCTCGCCCGACAGGTTCGTCACCGCGCGCAGCGGCTCGACCGACACCAGCAGGCGATCGGCCTGGACGACGGTCTGGACGTCGCGCCGCACGCACTGGTCGGCGATCGGATCGAGGTCGGAATATTCCGAAACGTGGTCGGAGACGTCGAACGCCGGCGCGGTGATGTCGTCGATCAGCGCGATCAGATCGACCGGCCTCAGCCGGGTTGCCGGCATGTCGATCGACTGCAGCGTCGAGACGATGCTGTCGCGAACGCCGGTCAGCTCCTCGGGTGTCGCCTTCCCGCTGCGGATCGAGACCGACAGGAAGATGCGATGGTTGCGGACGTGAAACGGCCCGTCCTTCGACATCGACACCCAAGCGCCGTGGCGCAGGAACGCCGACCGGCGCTCGGCGATCTTGCGATGGATGCCGCCCGCCTTGTAGCGCGGCAGCGCATATTGCGCGATCAGCGCGCCCACGCGCGGGCTCTGAAATGCGAGCAGCTGAACCCGCGCGCTGGGCGGGACGCTCTCTGACAGCATCTGCGCGATGATCTCGCCGGTGCGTTCGTCCGCGCCCATCAATGGCGCGAGTTCCAGCGCGAACGCGATGCTGTCGGTCTGGTAGAACAGGTCGTGCCGCGCGTCATAGCTGCGATACG
>NZ_DJDV01000038.1:0-42701 GCF_002431195.1 Sphingobium sp. UBA5915
GCGATGGAGGATCCGATCTTCCGGGGCGTGCTCCAGACCGCCTGATTGAAGGGGACCGCACATGGCGCGGCCACCCAGCCGCCGCCCCGGCATCAACCGGAAGGCGCAATATAGCCTGTTTGCAAGCTATGTCGTCGCGGTTGTCGGCGCGGTAGCGGGCCTGCTGCTGGTCGTGATCGCGATTTTCGATCCGACTGGCTTTGCCGGCCTGCGCACGGTGACAGCAGAAGTCACGCGGCCCATCTCGGTTGGGCTCAAGAATATGGTAAGCGGCATCAGCTCGGTTGATGAAGTGCTCGCCGCCTATTGGCGCGCGGGCTCTCAAAATGTCGTCCTGCGCCGCCAGGTCGAATCCGATCGCAACCGCATCATCGAAGCGCGCGCGATCGCGCAGGAAAATGCGCGGCTCAAACGACTGTTGAAGCTGGTGGATGAAGATCAGAGCGATCTGCTGACTGCCCGCCTCATCAGTTCCAGTTCCGGCAGCACCCGTCGCTTCGCCCGCCTCAATGCCGGGCGCTGGCAGGGGGTCCGGCCCGGCATGCCCGTACGCGCGGCTGAAGGGCTGGTTGGCAGGATCGACAGCACGACGCCCAACACATCGGAAGTTTTACTGCTGACCGACACGGGGAACATCGTTCCCGTTCGCCGCGCCAACGACAGCGTTCCCGCCATTTCTACCGGGGGCGGTGACGGGTCGCTGGAAATTCGTGCTTTGTCTGCCGGTCGCAACCCGTTCAAGCCCGGCGACCTGCTGGTGACGTCCGGCATCGGCGGCATTTATCAACCCAATATTCCTGTCGCGGTCGTTGTCCGGGTTCAGGGCGAAATCGCCTGGGGCTTTCCGCTCGCCAACCCCTCGCGCATCGACGCTGTCGTCGTCGAACGCGCCTTCGAAGAAGTCGTCACGCGGCAGGATCCGGCCGTCACACCAGCCGAGGAAACGCCTTCCGGCAACGCGAGCGCGCCGTGATCGACCCGCATCTCCACCACGTCCCCCGGCTGGGACGCCATCCGGGCCGGTTTCGCCTGGCCGGCACGCCCGTCATCGTGGTCATGCTGGGCTCCTCTCTTACCGCGCTCCCGTTCGTCGCCCAGTCGCCGGTCCTGCCGCCCTTTGGTCTGCTGCTGCTGCTCGCCTGGCGTTTGCTCCGCCCCGAATTGTGGCGGGCATGGATTGGGCTGCCGCTCGGCTTGTTCGACGATCTGATGAGCGGGCAGCCCATCGGATCGGCCATGTTCCTGTGGACCATCACGCTGATCGGTGTCGATGCGTTCGAACATCGGCTGGTCTGGCGCAGTTATCGGCAGGACTGGCTAATTGCCTGTCTTGCCATTATCTTCTGTCTCATTGGTGGATGGTTCTTCGCCCGGGTCACGGGCGGGGGTCGCATAGAATTGCTTTTGGTCGCGCCGCAGATGCTCTGGTCGATGCTGCTTTTTCCCTTCATAGTCCGGCAGTGCGCACGGATCGATCGCTGGCGCGTCATGGCATGACGTTTCTCAAGTCCAAGCGCAAATCCGTTACCGAAGCCAGCCAGACCTTCACCTTTACCCGCCGCGCGATGGTGGTGGGTGGTTTGCAAGGCGCGATCGGTGCGATGCTGATCGGCCGGATGGCCTGGATCAGCGTCGCGGAAAATGAGCATTATACCGCGCTTTCCGAAAGCAACCGCGTCAACCTGACGCTCATCCCGCCCAGGCGGGGCTGGATTCTGGACCGGCATGGCAAGCCGCTGGCAAATAATCGTACGGATTTCCGCGTCGACCTCATCCCCCAGCGGATGGTCGATGCAGACGGCACGATCCGCCACCTCGCGCAATTGCTCAGCCTGGAATCGGATGAGATCGACCGCATCCGCGACGAACTGGAAAAATCGGCCGGCTTTCGCCCCGTGCAGGTCGCCGACAAGCTGACCTATGATCAGTTCGCCGCCGTCAGTGTGCGCCTGCCCGACCTGCCCGGTGTCGCGCCCAGCCAGGGCTTTTCGCGCTATTACCCGGCCGGAGCGACGGTCGGTCATCTGCTGGGCTATGTCGGTGCCGCCACGGCCGAAGAATATAAGGAGCGCAAGGACCCGCTCCTCATCACCCCCGGTTTCAAGGTCGGCAAGGACGGGCTGGAAAAAGCGTTCGACCGGCATCTGACGGGCAAGCCCGGCGCAAAGCGCGTCGAAGTTACCGCGCGCGGCAAGATCGTGCGCGAACTCACCACCCGTCCCGACACGCCGGGCCGCTCGATCAAGCTCACCATCGACGCTGGCCTTCAGGAATATGCCGGCCGCCGCCTGGCGACGCAGAGCGGCGCCGTCGTCGTGCTGGATTGTCAGAATGGCGACGTGCTGGCCATGGCGTCCATGCCCAGTTTCGATCCCAACAGCTTTTCCGACGGCATCAGCCACCTCGAATGGAATATGCTTTCGCAAGACGATCATGTTCCATTGCGCAACAAGACCTTGCAGGGCCTCTATCCGCCCGGCTCCACCGTCAAGCCGATGGTGGCGCTGGCGCTGCTGGAAGCGGGCGTGGGGCCGCAGGAGACGATCAGTTGCGGCGGCGCGATCCGGGTCGGCAACACGCTTTTCCACTGTCACAAAAGGCGCGGCCATGGCCCGCTCAACATGCGCGGGGCGATCGCACAGAGCTGCGACATTTATTTCTACCAGATGGCCCAGCGGATCGGGATGGACCGCATTGCCAACATGGCCCATCGCGTCGGCATGGGGCAGCGCTTCGACCTTCCTTTTCCCAGCCAGAGTTACGGCACGGTGCCAGACCCCGCGTGGAAGGAACGGAAATATAACCAGAAATGGCAGGTTTATGACACGGTGAATGCCACCATCGGTCAGGGCTATATGCTGATCAACCCGCTGCAAATGGCGGTGATGGCGGCGCGGCTGGCGACCGGTCGGCAACTGATGCCCAATTTCCTCTACGATGCGCCGCGCCCGGACCCCGCGCTGGTCGGCGCCAGCGAAGAGCATCTGGTCATCATTCGCGATGCGATGAGCGCGGTCGTCAATGGCGGGGGAACCGGTGGCGCGGCGCGCATGAACATCCCGAATGTCCTCATCGCGGGGAAGACCGGCACGGCGCAGGTGCGGCGCATCACCATGGCGGAACGGGCCGGCGGCGTTCGCGGCAACAGTTCGCTCGCGTTCAAGCTGCGCGATCATGCCCTGTTCCAGGGTTTTGCGCCCTTCGACAAGCCGCGCTATGCGGTGGGATGCATCATCGAACATGGCGGCCACCTGATCCGCAATGAGGACGCGCCCATGATCGCCAGCGATACATTGTCCTATCTTTTCGATCCCGAGCGGGCGATGGAAAAGCTGGTCACTCTGGAAAAGGGCTGGGGCGGAACACCGGCCGAACGGCAAAATCGTCAGATGGCCGCCTTTCGCATGGCCGAAGCGATCCGCAAGGGCGAAGTGCCGCCACCCGAAGCCGCCAACGCGTCCAATGCGTCCGATACCGCCAATGCCTCTGCTCCCGCGCCCGACAATGGCAGCGACGCGGCCGACGCCCCATGAGCATCATTCCGCAATCCTTGACGCAGTTTCCTTGGCGCGTGCTGGCGTTATTGCTGGCAATCGCCGGCTTCGGCACTCTCGTTCTCTATAGTTCCGCGGGCGGCAGCATTTTCCCTTGGGCCGCCAATCAGGCGGTTCGCTTCTGCATCTTCACCGTCATGGCGCTGGTGCTCAGCCGCATCCCGGTTGAGGTCTTTGCTCGCTACACCTTTCCCGCCTATGGGGCGATTCTGGTCGCTCTGGTGCTGGTCGAACTGATCGGGGGCGTCAGGGGCGGCAGCCAGCGATGGATCAACCTTGGGTTCATGCAGCTACAGCCGTCCGAATTCATGAAGCCGGTCATCGTCCTGACGGTCGCGCGTTTCTATGCGCTGCTGCCTGTCGGCGAAATTCGACGATGGAACGCGATCTGGCCCGCACTGGTGCTGATCGGCTTGCCCTGGGCGCTGGTGCTGGTGCAGCCTGACCTTGGCACCGCAACGATGATCGCGGCGGGCGGCGTCACCGTCATGTTTCTTGCCGGGCTGCCGCTGCGACTGTTCATCGGTTCGGGCCTGACCGTCGCTGCGGCCATCCCTATCGCCTTCAGCTTTCTGCACGATTATCAGCAAAAGCGGGTGCTGATCTTCCTCGATCCCGAAAGCGATCCGCTGGGCGCAGGTTATCATATCAGCCAGTCGAAAATCGCGATCGGGTCAGGCGGCATTTGGGGCAAGGGATTCCTGCAAGGCACGCAAAGTCACCTCGATTATCTGCCCGAAGGCCATACCGATTTCGTGTTCGCCACCATGGCCGAAGAATGGGGGTTGTTGGGGGGCATCCTAATGATCGGCGCGTTCTTGCTCCTGTTCCGCTGGGGCTTACGCGTCTCCATGCGGACACAGGACAAATTCGCTCGGATGGCGGCGGCCGGCCTTACCACCACCATCTTCTTCTATGTGGCGATCAATCTCATGATGGTGATGGGCTTGGCGCCAGTGGTCGGCATTCCCCTCCCCTTCATGTCCTACGGCGGATCATCGATGCTGACCGTGATGCTGTGCATCGGCATCATCATGGCCATCGACCGGTCGGGCAAACGGCAGCGGCGGCCCGGCGACTGGGCCTGATCGCGACTTCGGCAAAAAATCGCGACAAGCTGCGAATAGGGGTTTGCAAAACGAGCCGCCGCTGCTAGCAGTCCGCCCACTTCGGAACGCTGGCCCGATCGGCCGCCCCGGATGGACGCATAGCTCAGTTGGTAGAGCAGCTGACTCTTAATCAGCGGGTCCTAGGTTCGAGCCCTAGTGCGTCCACCATTCTTTTCATCTCACTGGCTATCGATCTCGCCCGATGCGGTTGCGGATGCTTCTCCTTGCAATGGCATATGATAGCGCGCAGTGAGCCCCCCTGTCTGCATTTGCCATGATGATGGGCGCGAATGTGGATTCGATTAGCCCGTGCCCGACGGCGTTGTCTCACGTCACCCGTGAAAATAATCATAAACCTGCTGCGCCACGGCGTTCGACACGCCGGGGGCCTTGGCCAGATCTTCCAGGGCGGCGTCGCGGACGGCGCGGGCAGTGCCGAAGTGCATCAATAGGGCCTTCTTGCGCGCAGGGCCGATGCCGGGGACCTCGTCCAGCGAGCTGACGGTGATCGCCTTGCTGCGCTTGGCGCGGTGGGCGCCGATGGCGAAGCGGTGGGCTTCGTCGCGCAGGCGCTGAAGGTAGAACAGCACAGGGTGGTTCAGGGGAAAGGTGATTTCACGGCCGTCCATCAGGTGGAACACCTCGCGCCCTTCGCGGCCATGATGCGGCCCCTTGGCAACGCCGATCATGCACACATCCTCGATCCCCAAATCCTCCAATATGCCGCGCGCAGCCGATAGCTGCCCCTTACCGCCGTCGATGAGCACCAGGTCGGGCCATTCTCCGCTGTCGCGGTCGGGATCCTCGCGCGCCGCGCGGCCGAACCGCCGCTCGAACATTTCACGCATCATCGCAAAATCGTCGTTACTGATCTCCGGATTCTTCATGTTGAACTTGCGATAGGCGTTCTTGCGGAATCCCTCCGGTCCGGCAACGACCATCGCGCCCAACGCATGCGCGCCCTGAATATGGCTGTTGTCGTAGATTTCGATGCGGTCCGGCACACCTTCCAACCCGAAGGTTTCGACCATCTCGTCAAGAATGCGGCCCTGGCTGGTGGTTTCCGCCAGCCGCCTGTCGAGCGCCTCCACCGCATTGCGTTGCGCCTGCTTGATAAGACGGGTGCGCTCACCCCGCTGCGGCACTTCGATCCGCACCTTGCCGCCCGCGCGCTCCGACAGCGCCAGCGCCATCAGTTCGCATTCGGCAGGGTGCCGGTCGGCCAGGATCAGGCGGGGCGGCGGCACTTCCTCGTAAAACTGGGCCATGAAGCTTTCCAGCACCTCCTCCGTCGCGACATCGGCGGTATGGACGGGAAAGAAGCTGCGATGGCCCCAATTCTGGCCGCCGCGAATGAAAAAGGCCTGGATGCACATCGCCCCGCCCTTTTCCGCCAGCGCGAAAATGTCGGCGTCGCCCAGCCCCTCGGCATTGATCGCCTGGCTGCCCTGGATGAAGGTCAGCGCCTTCAGCCGATCCCGGATCACCGCTGCCTGTTCGAAATCCATCGCATCCGACGCCTGCTGCATCGCCGCGCCCAGCTTCTTCTGCACGGCGGTCGACTTGCCGCCCAGGAAATCCTGCGCGTCGCGGACCAGTTCGGCATAGCCCGCCTCGTCGATCCGGTCGACGCAGGGGGCCGAACAACGCTTGATCTGATAGAGCAGGCAGGGGCGCGAGCGATTGGCGAAGAAACTATCGGTGCAGGACCGCAGCAGGAACAGCTTTTGCAGCGCATTGATCGTGCGCGTCACCGACCCGGCGCTGGCGAAGGGTCCATAATAGCGCCCCTGATATTTGCGCGCGCCACGATGCTTCTGCACGCGGGGAAAGGCATGATCGTCGCGCAGCAGAATGAATGGGAAGCTTTTGTCGTCGCGCAGCAGGACATTATAGGGCGGGCGATATCGCTTGATGAGCTGCGCTTCCAGCAACAGCGCCTCGGCCTCGCTGTTGGTGGTGACGATGGTCATGCTGCGGGTCTGGGCGACCATGCGTTGCAGCCGCTTGGGCAAGCGATCGACCTGCGTATAGTTGGCGACACGGTTTTTCAGCGCGCGCGCCTTGCCGACATAGAGCACATCCCCGCGCGCGTCGTGCATGCGATAGACGCCAGGCCGGATCGGCAGCGTCTTGAGGACGGTGCGGATCGCCTCCACGCCTGCGTCGATATCCGGCTGGCTGCCGGTGACGGTGTAGGTGGCCTTGTCTTCGTGGAAACGATCGGGGGATTGGGGACCAGACATCAGGGGACAGATAGCGTTCCCGTCCTGTTTCGCAATGGCGGGCGTGACGATCGCCCAGCCTCCTGCCTGTCTCAGTCCTCGACGATCCGCAGCAACTTGCGTTCGACGGGCGCCAGCACATTGTGCAGGTCGGACCCGCGTTTCAAAATCGCGCCGCCTTCCCCCACCAGCGCCCACATGCCCTGACGGTTGCGCAGCGCCGGCCGCTTTTCGATACGATATTCCGGGCGTTCGGCGGAGCGGCGAAAGGCGCTAAAAATCGCGGCATCGCGCCCCATGTCCATCGCATAGTCGCGCCAATGGCCAGCCGCGACCATCCGGCCATAAAGATCCATGATCCGTTGCAGTTCCGGCCGCTCAAAACCGACCTGGCCGGAAGTCGCGGCGGGAAACGGCGTCACATTGGTCATCAGGCGCGGTCACGGTCCTTGAACAGCGTATCGGCGTCGGGCAACTGCGGGGTCTGCCGCTCGGCCATCAATTGCGCCAACCGTTTCTGCAACTGCTCGACCTCGCACTGGAGCATTTCCAGCTTCTGCTTTTCCGGGTCGAAACAGTCGGAACAGGGCGTGCCATAGGGCACGAAGTCGCGCTGATAGGCGGTAACGTCAACCAGCATCTGCCGCGCCGGGATGCCCACCATGGTCGCGCCGTCGGGCACATTCTTGGTCACGACGGCGTTGGCACCGACCCGCGCCCGCGCGCCGACCTGCACTGGCCCGAGCACCTGCGCGCCCGATCCGACGATCACGCCGTCTTGCAGCGTCGGGTGCCGCTTGCCCGCAATGCCGTTGGCCGGATCGGTCCCGCCCAGCGTGACATTCTGATAGAGCGTGACATCGTCGCCAATCTCCGCCGTCTCGCCGATGACGGTAAAGCCATGGTCGATGAAGAAGCGCTTGCCGATCCGCGCGCCGGGGTGAATATCGTTGCCTGTCAGGAAACGGGCGATGTGATTGACCAGGCGCGCCAGGAAGAACAGCCGCGCGCGATACAGCCGGTGGGCCACCCGGTGAAACGCGAGCGACCAGACGCCCGGATATAGCAGGATTTCGGCGCGGGATCGAGGCGCGGGATCGCGCGCCTTCACCGAATCGATATAGCTAATAAGATTGCGCAGCATCCCGCGTCCCTGAAATCCTGAACCCAATGACGGCCAACATAGGCCTCCCGCAGCGCTTTTTCCAGACCAACCCCATGGCCGGACATTCCCGCCGAAAAGAGGTGCTTGCTTTGCTTTGGGAGATATGCCTATCAATGTAGTAGACAATCAAACCCAAGGACGACGGATGATTGACGCGTTGCTGGCCAATTCTGGCGAAATCCTGCCTTTCATCCTCATCGGTTTCGGCGCTCAGATGATCGACGGCGCCCTGGGCATGGCCTATGGGGTCATTTCCAGCACCTTGTTGCTGGCCATGGGCGTGCCGCCCAGTCGCGCGTCGGCAAGTGTCCATGCCGCCGAAACCTTCACCACCGGCGTATCTGCGATCAGCCATATCCTGCACGGCAATGTCGACTGGCGGCTGTTCGCGCGGCTGATCATCCCCGGTGTCGTCGGCGGTGTGGCGGGCGCCTATCTGCTCTCGAACATCGACGGATCGGTCATCAAGCCGTTCGTCCAGATCTATCTGGCGGCGATCGGCCTCTATCTTATCTGGCGCGGCTTCCATCTGCCGCCCAAGCCGCGCGATCCCAAATGGGTGACGCCGCTGGGTCTGGCAGGCGGCTTCATGGATGCGACCGGCGGTGGCGGCTGGGGGCCGATCGTGACGTCAAACCTGCTGCTGCAAGGGTCCAGCCCGCGCCACACCATCGGCACGGTCAACAGCGTCGAATTCATCCTGACCCTGTCAATCAGCCTCACCTTCCTGTTCCATCTGGGGTGGGAGACATTCACGACCTACACCGTGGGCCTGCTGATCGGCGGCGTGGTGGCCGCGCCGTTCGGCGCGATGCTGGCGCGGCGGATCGCCCCGCGCTTCCTGTTCTCGGCCGTGGGCGTGATCCTGACCATCACATCGGCGTTCGGCATCGGCAAATGGCTTGGATTTATCGGGTAGGCCGCTTATATTCGGCCTTCTGATCGAGGAAGGCGATAAATGTCCAGTTACCTGCCGACGCTTAAACAGCTGCAATATCTGGTGGCGCTGAAGGAACAGGGGCATTTCGGCAAAGCAGCCGAAGCCTGTTTCGTGACGCAATCCACCCTGTCGGCCGGCATCCGTGAGTTGGAATCGCTGATCGGCGTCACTCTGGTCGAGCGGACGCGCCGCGTCGTCCGCTTCACGGCGCTGGGCGACCGTATCGTGGAAAAGGCGCATCGCGTGCTGCGGGAGGCGGAGGAACTGGCCGCGATCGCCGAAGCGTCGGGCAAGCCGCTGACCGGCGAATTGCGCATGAGCGTCATTCCGACTATCGCGCCCTTCCTGCTGCCACGCCTTTTGCCTCGGCTGCGTGCCGATCGGCCTGAACTCAAACTCTATCTGCGCGAAGAAACCAGCCAGGCCGCGATCGAATCGCTGCGCCACGGCAATGTCGACTGCGTGCTGCTGGCCTTGCCCTTCCCCACCGGCGAACTGGACAGCGAAATCCTGTTCGAGGACCGGCTCTATGTCGCCTTCCCGCAGGATGATCCGACCAATCCACCCGAATGGATCAAGCCCGGCATGATCGATGAAAGCAAGCTGTTGCTGCTGGAGGATGGTCATTGCCTCAAGGACCATGCGCTCGCCGCCTGCAATCGCCCCGACCTGCGCGCAAGCGCGACGATGATGGGCACGTCGCTGCATACGCTCATTCAGATGGTCGATAATGGCCTAGGCGTCACTATGATTCCGGAAATGGCGATTGCCGGCGGCATATTGGACCATACCCGCATCACCGCCCGCCCACTCAAATCGGACCGCTCGGCCCGCGACATCGCGCTGGTATGGCGGCGCAACAGCCCGCGCGAAAAGGAATTCCACATGCTCGCGGACATATTACGCGACGCCGCCGCGAAGAGCTGCCGCTTGCCCGAGGCTGCGTGAGGCGCCGCGCACGGTTTGAAGGTGAGATTTAGAAGCTGAAGGTTGGATTTGCCACGGTCCGGTTTGGAGGAGGTAACCAACCATAGATGACGCTGCGCTTAAAAAATCCTTCGGTAACAATCGCTCGGTTGCGGACATTCGCGTCATCTGAGATGCTGACGTTGATGATGGATGCGGACCAAGAATGGAGTTTATCCAATCCAGGACCGGACGCGTTTCTCGTTTGGCTCGAGCCGTGGTGTGACGAATTCGAAGTTCCTGTCCGATCTGTCATTACCCTGAAAACGTCAGGCGACCTTGAGATTGAATGGACCCCGCAAAATCTCGTTGTGTGGGCAAGCGGCCCTACGGTGTCTGTTTTTATCGATGATGAGCCGCAAGAGGCCTGCGCTGATAGCATACCGATACCTGACGGTTTAACCAAGGGAATGCTTAACATCCTATTTGCCGATCAACCCACCGCATGCCTAGGCGGCAGGCCTTCGCAATCCATCGACCCGATCTCTTGGTGGTGTCGAGTAAAAGGCCTTTTTAATAGGTAGTTCGCGTTCTGTGGACTTGATGGCCTGAATGAATGGCATATTTCAAGGGGCAGGATTATGAGGCGGAACGACAAAAAATGGTCATATTCGGGCATCCTCCCCTGCCAGGAGAGACTGAGTTACTTTAACGCCGCGTTTGGCCAGGCCCGGCCCTCAGCCGCCCCATTCCTTCGCCTTCGCCTCATCTTCCGCGCGTGCTTCCACCCATTCCGTCGCACCGCCTTCAAAATGCTCCTTCTTCCAGAAGGGCGCGTGGGATTTCAGCCAGTCGATAAGGAAGGCGCAGCTTTCCAGCGCAGCGGTGCGATGGCGCGAGGCAGTGCCGACGAAGACGATCCGCGCGCCCGGCTCCAGCCGCCCGACGCGGTGGATGACGCTGACGCCCAGCAGTGGCCAGCGCGCCATCGCATCTTCGACGATCCGCGCCACCTGCGCCTGCGTCATGGCCGGATAATGTTCCAGCTCCAGCGCCATCAGGCCATCGCCCCCGCGCACCACGCCGGTGAAGCTGGCGACCCCGCCGCCGCCCAGCGCCTCCAGCGCGGCCAGTTCACCCGCGACGTCGAAATCCTGCGCCTGGATCGCGACCCGTTTCATCCGCCCGTCACCGGCGGAAACAGCGCAATTTCGCGCGCGTCGCCGATCGGGGTGTCGAGCGGCGCGAACCGCTGGTCGATCGCCGCGCGCAGCCGGGCGGGATCACCCAGCGCCCGCGCATAGCCGCCGCCGCGCGCCGCCAGCATCGCGACCAAATCCGCGACGGTGGCGCCGGCCTGCGCCCGCTCCACCTGCTCCTCGTCGCGGCCAATGGCCTCACGCACCCAGGCGAAATAGACGATGGTGAGCGTCGCCATAGCCATCAATCCATATGGCTGATGCCGACGCGCAGATAATCCCAGCCGGTGATCAGCGTCAGGATCGCGGCGGCCCACAGGGTCGCGATCCCGACCATCTGCACGAAGGGAAATTGCGGCACCGCGCCCGCCAGGATCAGCGCGCCGAGCGCAATCAGCTGGAAGGTCGTCTTCCACTTAGCGAGCCTGGACACCGGCACCGACACTTGCAATCCGGCGAGAAATTCGCGCAGGCCCGACACGGCGATTTCGCGCAGCAATATGATCATCGCGGCGATGATGTGCAGGCCAGCAATGTCGCGCGTCGCCGCCAGCATCAAAATCACCGCGCCGACCATGATCTTGTCCGCGATCGGGTCCAGAAACACGCCCAGTTTCGACACCGTGCCCTGCGCGCGCGCCAGATAGCCGTCGAAATAATCGGTAATGCCCATGAGGCAGTATAGCGCGAAGGCGAGCGTATAGCCGGTCGTCCACCGCGCACCCATTTCCGCCGGCCACAGCAGCGCGACGAGCAACGGAACGGTCAGGATGCGCGAAAGCGTCAGCAGGTTGGGCAGCGTCAGCATGGGCGCGGACTGCCACAGTCCGGCGCTGCGCACAAGCAGGCGAAAATCGCTCGCGTATGCCGGCCGCCCTGCCCGCACGCCGCAACCATTGGACATGGACGCCGCCAACCGCTAGACCCCGCCCCGGTCGCTCACGGGAAAGAAGATCCCCCATACATGCAAGCCTCGCTCAGGCTCCTGAACAAGCGCCGTTTCCTGCCGCTTTTCGTCACTCAATTGCTTGGCGCGTTCAACGACAATCTGTTCAAGAACGCGATGGTGCTGTTCGTCGTGTACCAAGTGTATAACGACGAAAAGTCCGAAACCTGGTTCAGCGCGCTGGCGACGGGCCTGTTCATCCTGCCCTTCTTCCTGTTGTCCGCGCTATCCGGACAATTGGCCGACCAGCGCGACAAGGCGGTCATCATCCGCTGGGTGAAGGGGGCGGAAATCGCGATCATGACGGTGGGCGCGGTCGGGCTGGCGCTGATCTGGAGCGGCATCACCGTCCATACGCTGGCGATCCCGCTCTTGCTGGCGGCGCTGTTCGCCATGGGCATCCATTCCACCTTCTTCGGCCCGATCAAATATGCGATCCTGCCGCAGCATCTGCATGAGGACGAAGTGCTGGGGGGCACCGGACTGGTGGAGGCCGGCACCTATATCGCGATCCTGGCGGGCACCATCCTGGCCGGCCTCATCCCGGTCGAAATCGCCGCTGTCTGCATCATCGCGACCGCCCTGGTGGGCTATGTCGCAGGGCGCAAGGTGCCGCCGGCACCATCTATGCTGGACGCGCAGCCAATCGACTTCCACATCATCCGGTCGTCCATCGCGCTGGTGCGCGGCACCATGCATATCCGCCGCCTGTTCCTCGCGATCATGGCGATCAGCCTGTTCTGGGCGGTCGGATCCATCCTGTTCATCCAGTTTCCCCCGCTGGTCAAGAATGTGCTGACCGCAGACAAGCCGGTCGCCAGCCTGTTCCTCGCCATTTTTTCCATCGGCATCGCCATCGGATCGGTTGCGATCAACCGCCTGTTGCAGGGTCATGTATCCGCCAAATATGCGCCCGCGTCGGTGATCGGCATGGGCCTGTGCATCGTCGCTTTCCATGTCGTGTGCGACCTGTGGGCGCCCGCGCCAAACGGACAGATGCTCTCGCTGTCCGAATTCATGGCGCACCCGCTGGCCTTGCCGCTGTCGCTCTGCCTGCTGGGCGTGGCGACGTTCGGCGGCATGTTCGTCGTGCCGCTCTACGCCTTCCTCACCACCACGGTCGAAAAATGCGAGGCGGCACGCACCGTTGCCGCCAACAATATCGTCAACAGCGGGGCGATGGTGATCGGGTCGCTCTGTGCCATCAGCCTCAGCGTCGCGGGCGTGTCGGTCGTAATGCAATTGCTGCTGGTGGCCGTCCTGTCACTGCCTTGCGCAGCGATGGCGTGGAAACTGCACAAGGCATGCGACGGCCCGATTTGTCACTGACGCGGCCAGTGACGCCGTGCCGGGCTTCAGAAAATGAAGCTGTAGAAGGCCGTGAAGAAAGCGCAGAAGCTCAGCGCGAACAATTTCCAGTCCTTGTCTTCATCCGCCAGCTTGCGTGCCTGGGGCGTACCCTCGTCGCGCACGCGCAGGACATGGGCGGGCAGGCTCTGCCGGAAGGGGTGGCGGGCCGATTCGGTCGTGAGGACAAGAGGACGGGTTCGCATCATGCGTCGTTAACGAATAATTTACCATTTGTGCCATGCCTTCGTAATGCCAATTTGCCGATGTCCCGGGACGGGACAGGCTTGACTGTATGATGTGAATAACACAGCATGAGCGAACCGATGAACGACACACGCCCCGTCGAGCCGGCTCCGCTGCCGTCGCGCACATTTGGCGCCGGGCCGCCGAGCGCCTTCGCGCCGCCCTCACCCTGGCGGCGCAGGGTGCAGATTTTCGGCTGGATTCTGGCCGTCCTTCTCGCGCTGCTAATGATCCTGGTCGCCTGGCTGGCTATCACCGCACCGCTGTCCCGCTCGCTAAAGCCGATCGTCCCGCCCAGCATCAGTTTGATGTCGGCGGACGGTCATCTGATCGCCCGGCGTGGGGCCGTCATCGATACGCCGGTGACGATGACCGAATTGCCGCCTCATGTGCCGCAAGCGTTCATGGCGATCGAGGACCGGCGCTTCCCCACCCATTGGGGCATCGACCCGCGCGGCGTTGCGCGGGCGATGTGGCATAACCTCTGGTCCGATGGTGCGTCGCAGGGGGGCAGCACCATCACCCAGCAACTGGCCAAGGGCGTGTTCCTTTCAAGCGACCGGACGCTTGGCCGCAAGGCGCGCGAGGCGCTGATCGCGCTCTGGCTGGAGGTCTGGCTGACCAAGGATCAGATCATGGAGCGCTATCTCTCCAACGTCTATTTCGGTGACAATGTCTATGGCCTGCGCGCGGCCGCTCGCCATTATTTTAATCGCGTGCCCGCGCGCCTCACCGTGCCGCAGGCGGCGATGCTGGCCGGCCTGCTCAAGGCGCCGTCCCGCCTTGCACCCACCGGGAATTTGTCCGGCGCGCGCGCGCGCGCCGCGCTGGTGACGCAGGCGATGGTCGATGCGGGCTATCTGACCCAGGAAGAACGCAACCGGCTGCGCCCGGCGCGGCTCGACGTGCATGACGATCCGGACGCCACCAGCGGCACCTATTTCGCCGATTGGGTGCTGCCCATCGCCCGCGATCGCGCGGGCGCGGTCTATGGCGAACAGCAAATCGAAACCACGCTCGACTGGCGCATCCAGCGCCTTGCCGAAGCCGCCGTGCGGCGTGCGCCGCTCGGGAAGGCGCAAGCCGCGCTGGTGGCGATGAAGCCGGACGGCAGCGTCGTCGCCATGGTGGGTGGCAAAAATTATGCGAAGAGCAGCTTCAATCGCGCGGTGCAGGCAAAACGCCAGCCCGGATCAACCTTCAAGCTGTTCGTCTACCTCGCCGCCTTTCGCGCCGGCATGACGCCCGACGACATGGTGGACGACACGCCCTTCACCTCCGGCAGCTATCGCCCCGCCAATCATGGCGGCAAATATCGCGGCCGCATCACCCTGCGTCAGGCCTTCGCCGCCTCCAGCAATGTCGCGGCGGTGCGGCTGACGCAGCAGGTGGGTGTCGACAATGTCATCAAGGTGGCGCGCGACCTGGGCGTCACCGCGCCGCTGACCGAGGATCTCAGTCTTGCGCTTGGCACATCGGAAATTCCGCTCGTTGAACTGGCCGAAGCCTATGCAGCGGTCGCGGCTGGCAGCTATCCGGTCGTGGCCCACGGCCTCCCGCCCGAGAACGAAGGCTGGTTCGCGCGGCTGATGCAGCGTCAGCGGCGGTTCAGCGAAAATCACCTGACCATGATCCGCGACCTGTTGTCGTCCGCCGCCAATCGCGGCACGGGCAGCGCCGCTGCGCTGCGCACCAGCACCTTCGGCAAGACCGGCACGACGCAGGACAGCCGCGACGCCATTTTCGTCGGCTATGCCGGCGGGCTGGTGACGGCGGTATGGATCGGCAACGACGACAATAGCCCGCTGCCCGGCGGCGCGGCGGGCGGCGGCGTGCCCGCGCGCATCTGGCGCAATTTCATGAGCGGCGCGATCAACGAACCGGTCGAGGATGCGCCCGAAGACACGCAGGATGCCGATCTGGTCAACGCGATCGCCAACATCACGGTCGAAACCGGCATAGGCAATCTGGAACTGGGGGTGGATGAAGACGGCATGACGGTCAATCTAGGCCCGAATCAGCTGCGCCTCCCGTCCGATCCGCCTGCGCCCGTTCCGCCCGCCAATGCGCCCCCGCCACCGATCGCGCGCACGCAGCCAGCCGGCGAGGATGACGGCCCCTGAAGCGCAGGTTCGTGAAGCTTTGCATGGTTAATCGCCGATAGAGGGGTGGTGAGCGGGCGCGCCACGGCGCATCCGATTTCACATTCAAGCGATTCCAATGATATAAGGGCCGCCGACTCTTTGGAAGAGGGCAGCCAATGACCAGGGAACTGATGAGCGTGCGCAGTTCGGAGCAAAAGGCGCTGGCTGCGCGATGGACAATCGCGGCCGAAGCGATGGAAGCGCTTGCTGGCGCACGGTCGCTCGATGCGATCGTCAATGTGCTGCGTGCCTTTGCCCGCCGCGCGGTGGGCGCGGACGGCATTGCGGTGATCCTGCGCGAAGGCGGCTTGTGCCATTATGTTGCTGAGGATGCGATGGCGCCCCTTTGGTCGGGGCAGCGTTTTCCCGCCGGCAATTGCGTGTCGGGATGGGCCATGCGCCATGGCGAAACCGCCATCATTCCCGATATATTCAACGATGCGCGCGTGCCGGTGGCGGCCTATGAACAGACCTTCGTGCGCTCTCTGGTCATGGTGCCGATCGGCCGCAGCGAAGCGACGGCGGCGGTCGGCGCCTATTGGTCCGAACAGGGCGAGCCGACCGACAATGAAATCGCCCTGCTGGAAGCGCTGGCCCGCGCTGCCGCCACTGCGCTGGAAAATGGGCGGCTGTTCGCTGCGCTCGAATCGCTCAATGACCAGCTTGACCAGAGGGTGCAGGAACGAACGCAAGAACTGGAACAGTCGCAGGACATGCTGCGCCAGCTTCAGAAGATGGAGGTCATGGGACAACTGACCGGCCATGTCGCTCATGACTTCAATAATCTGCTGACCCCGATCATCGCCGGCCTGGATCTCATCCTGTCGCCACGGCGCACCCCCGAATCGATTGACCGTCATGCCGGCATGGCGCTGCAGGCGGCCGAATCGGCGCAGATCCTGGTTCAACGGCTGCTGACCTTCGCCCGTCGCCAGCCCCTTTCGCCTACCGCGGTCCACTTGCCCGATCTCCTTGCGGGGATGGAAGCGCTGCTTGCCAGCACGCTCGGCCCGCGCATCACGCTGTCGACTGACCTGCCTGCCGACCTTCCCCCGGTTCGCGCCGATGCCAACCAACTCGAGTTGGCGATCCTGAACCTGGCGATCAACAGCCGCGATGCGATGCCGGATGGCGGCACGCTTGCCATCGAAGCCGAGCGGCTTTCGCCACCCCAAGGCCTCGCGCCGGGCGACTATGTCCGCATCACCATCCGGGACACTGGCACCGGCATGACGCCAGATGTGCGCAAGGCTGCCATAGAGCCATTTTTCACGACCAAGACGGGGGGTCATGGCCTGGGCCTGTCGATGGCGCACGGCCTGGCTGGCCAGCTTGGCGGCACGCTCCAGATCGACAGTGAAGAAGGCGCGGGCGCCGCCATCCTGCTATGGCTGCCGGTGGAACAGAATATTGCACAAACCGGCGATCCCGACCAGCCGCAACCGGGCGAACGCCGCCAGACCGGGAAGCTGCTCCTCGTCGACGACAATGCGCTGGTTCGCGCCAGCACGCGCGATATGCTGGCCGAGATGGGCTATGATGTCGTCGACGTCGATCATGCCGAACTGGCGCTCAGCATGATCGACGCGGGCTATCGCCCCGACATCGTCGTCACCGACCATGTGATGCCGGGCATGACCGGCGCGGAACTGGCGATCCGGCTGCGCTGCGACCATCCGGACATCGCCTTGCTCATCATTTCGGGCTATCAGGGCATAGACCTGATCGCGCCCGACATCGTGCGGCTGTCCAAGCCCTTCCGCCCGTCGCACCTGCAAGCCAGCATTTCAGCCGCGCGCGCCCAGCGCGCCTGACATCACTCGCCGCCATAGGTTCAGAGCGCCTGCCCCGCCGCCCAGCCGCTCGCCCAGGCCCATTGGAAATTATAGCCGCCCAGCCATCCGGTCACGTCCACCGCCTCACCGATGGCATGAAGGCCGGGCACCCGCGTTGCTTCCATCGTGCGGGAAGACAGGCCGGCGGTAGCAATGCCGCCTACCGTGACTTCGGCCTTGGCATAGCCCTCCGTCCCCGACGGCGTGAAGGGCCAGTCCGCCAGTCGCGCGGCCAATTGCCGCAACGCCTTGTCGCTCAGCGCGCCCAGCTCCCCCTGCACCCCGGCCCGTTCCAGCAGAGCGTCGGCCAACCGTTCGGGCAACGCCTGCCCCAGCAGCTTGCGCACCTGCGTGCGCGGTCGCGCCCGCTTTTCCTCCAACAGCCAGTCCGCACCGCGATCCGGCAGAAAATCGACCTGGATCGGCGTGCGATGCTGCCAATAGGAACTGATCTGCAACATCGCCGGCCCCGACAGGCCGCGATGCGTGAACAGCGCGGCCTCGCGAAAGCGGGTTTTGCCCCATCGCACGCCCACATCCGCCGACACGCCCGACAGCGCCTGGAACAGCGCATCGTCCGGTCCCAGCGTAAACGGCACCAGCGCCGGGCGCGGTTGCACCACCGACAGGCCAAAGTGTCGGGCCACGTCATAGGCAAAGCCGCTCGCGCCCATCTTGGGGATGGACGGCCCACCCGTCGCCAGGACCAGCGCGGGCGCGCGATGCTCCCGCTCGCCCACGCAAACGCGATACTGGCCATCGCCATGGTCGATGTTCGTCACGGACGTGCCCAGAATCATGGTGACGCCACCCGCATCGCATTCGGCCTGCAACATCGCCACGATCTGCCGCGCCGAACCATCGCAGAATAATTGCCCCAGCGTTTTCTCATGCCAGGCAATGCCATGACGCTCGACAAGCGCCAGAAAATCCTGCGCGCTGTAACGTCCCAGCGCGGACTTGGCGAAATGCGGATTGGCCGACAGATAGCGGTCGGGGGCGGTATGGATATTGGTGAAATTGCACCGACCGCCGCCCGAAATCAGAATTTTCTTGCCCAGTGCATCGGCATGATCGACCAGCAGCACGCGCCGTCCCCGCTGTCCCGCAACCGCCGCGCACATCATTCCCGCCGCGCCCGCGCCCAGAATGATGGCGTCCCATTGCTGCTGGTCCCCGCTTTCCATCAGCGGCCCCGCTTCAGGCGCACCAGCGCTTCATCGAGCGCCGACAGGAACCGCGACCGGTCCGCCTTGGAAAAGGGCGGCGGTCCGCCGATCGCATCGCCGACCGCCCCCGCGCGCAAATCCGCCATGATCGCCCGCGTCGCGACAGCCGCGCCGATCGAACTGGTGGTGAAGGGTTTGCCATTGGGCGCGATCACCTGCGCCCCCGCCTTCAGGCACCGGTCCGCCAGCAGGATGTCGGCGGTGATGCAGATGCTCCCCGCGCCCGCCCGCTCCGCGATCCAGTCGTCGGCCGCATCGAACCCTTCGCTCACCACCACCCGCTCCACCAGCGGGTGCGCCGGCACGCGGATGATGCTGTTGCTGACGATGGTGACAGGCACCGCATGCCGCCAGGCGACCTTGTAGATCTCGTCCTTGACGGGGCAGGCATCGGCATCGACCAGGATATTCATGCCGCCCGCGATAGGCCGCGCGGCCCGGCGAAACAATGGCGGCGGCTTATTTCATCCCAGCATCCTTCCCTGCCTTCCGCAAATCGCATTCCTGTCCTACATCGGCGGTATGAGCGCCCCCCTCTACAATACAGACATATTGCGGCTCGCCGCCAGCATCCCGCATCATCAGCGCCTTGCCGACCCGCAGGCCAGTGTGGAGAAGCGCTCGGCGACCTGCGGATCGCGGGTGACGGCGGACGTGCGCATGACCGATGGCCGGATCGCGCAACTCGGCCTTGACGTAAAGGCCTGCGCCTTGGGGCAGGCATCGGCCGCGCTGATGGCCGCGCAGGCGATCGGCCTCACCGCAGATGAACTGACGGACGCGCGCGATCGCCTGACCGCCTATCTGGCGGGCGAAAGCGAGGATCTGGATTTCTGGCCCGGCCTGGCGGTGCTGGCGCCGGCGCGCGGCTATCCCGCGCGCCACGCTTCCATTCGCCTGGGCTTTGAAGCCATTGCGGAAGCCGCGCGGATGGCGGACGCTTGATGGAAACGACCAGCGCCACCGACATGCTGCTGAGCGAAGGCGTCATCCTGCTCGGCGCGGCCGTCGCCTTCGTCATGCTGTTCCGCCGCTTTGGCCTTGGCGCGGTGCTCGGCTATCTCGTCGCGGGCGCACTCGTGGGGCCGCAGGGGCTTGGCCTTGTCGGCGGCGGCGAATCGAAACTCGCCATCGCGGAAATCGGCATCGTGCTGCTGCTGTTCCTCGTCGGGCTGGAACTCCACCCCGCGCGGCTCTGGCGATTGAAGCGCGACATTTTCGCGCTCGGCCTTGCGCAGGTCGTGACCTGCGGCTGCGTGCTGACAGCGATCATCTTCTACTCGACCGGCTTCAGCTGGGGCGCGGCCATCGCGCTCGGATTGCCGCTCGCCCTATCCTCCACCGCGCAGGTGCTGCCGGGCCTCAAATCCAGCGGCCGAATCAACTCGCCCTTCGGGGAAAAGGTCTTTTCGATCCTGCTGTTCCAGGATCTTTCGATCGTCCCGCTCATCACCATCATCGCGGCCCTGTCGCGCAACCCGGCCGATGCCGGTGGTCCGCCCGGTTGGGTGATGGCGGGCTACACCGTCGCGGCGATCGCCGGGCTGGTCCTGGCCGGCCGCTTCATCCTGCGTCCGCTCCTCTCGCTGGTCGGGCGTATGGGCGAGCGCGAACTGTTCGTCGCGGTTGGCCTCTTCACCGTGCTGGCTGCCGCCGCGCTGATGCACGCGCTGCATCTTTCCACCGCGCTCGGCGCCTTCGTCGCCGGCGTCATGCTGGCCGATTCACCCTATCGCCATGAGATAGAAGCCGACGTCGAACCCTTCCGCTCGATCCTCCTTGGTCTCTTCTTCCTCGCGGTTGGAATGGTTCTGGACCTTGGCGCCGTCATAGCTAATCCGCTGTTCGTTCTGTCCATGGCCGCGATCCTGGTCGCGACGAAGGCAGCGATCATCACCGGCCTTGGCCGCCTGTTCGGCATGAACTGGCAACAAGCGCTGGGCGCGGGCCTGTTGCTGAGCCAGGGCGGCGAATTCGGCTTCGTCCTCTTCACCCAGGCGCAAAATGCACTGCTGATCGCGCCCCAGGCCGCCAGCCTGTTCAGCGCCATCGTCACTTTTTCCATGGCGACCACGCCGTTCCTGATGCTGTTTGCCCGCCGCTTCGAATTTGCCAGGGACAAGGAACGCTATGACCTGCCGGGGCCGGAGGATGCGCCGCGCGGATCGGCGATCATCGTAGGCTATGGCCGCTTTGGTCAGACCGTCGCGCAGATGCTGATGGGCCATGGCTTTGGCGTTGTGCTGATCGACAAGAAGCCCGCCCAGATCGAAGTGTCGAGCCGCTTCGACATGAAGGTCTATTATGGCGATGGCACGCGCATCGATCTGCTGCGCCGTTCGGGCGCGGATGAAGCGCGGCTGATCGCCTTCTGCATCGACGATCCCAGCCTTGATTCGCGCGCGCTCCAGCCCATCGCGGAGGCCTTCCCGCAGGCCGCGATCATGGTGCGCGCCTTCGACCGGCGGCAGGTGCTGGCGCTCAAGGATATCGACCTCGCCGGCGTCGTGCGCGAAGTCTATGAATCGGCCATCTGCATGGGCGTGCAAGCGATGGAGACGCTGGGCGTCCCGCCCAAGGAGGTGGAGGAAGTGGAGCGCCAATATCGCGAAAATGACGACCAGCGCATGGCGCTCCAGATCGAGCATGGCACGCTGCTCGCGGCCAAGGACCTGATGTACCGCCCTGGCAATGGCATGCGGCTGCTCAGCCGCGGGGATGGAGACGGCGCATGATCGCGATACTGGCCTGCCTCTCTGCGGCACTTGCCATCGGCGCAGGCGCATTTGGCGCGCATGGCGTCGCCGATCCCAAAGCCGCCGAATGGTTGCGCACCGGCGGCTTGTATCAGCTTGTCCACGCGGTCGCCGCGCTCGCGGTCGTGGGCACAGCGCGTGGCGCGGCCGCGCTGATGCTTGCGGGCGCGACGATTTTCGCCGTCTCGCTCTACATCATGGCGCTAGGCGGTCCACGCTGGCTGGGCGCGGTGACGCCGATCGGCGGCGCGCTGATGATCGCAGCCTGGCTGTGGGCCGCCTGGACCTTCGGGCAGCGCTGACGCGCCGCCCTTGCCCGATCCGCCGCCTGCGCATAGATTGGACCTTATGGCCAACCACCACCATCATCACGAACCGACCGGCGCGAAGCTGGCCGATGCCGCCCGCGCGACGCTGGAGGCGAAGAACGAGCAATGGACGCCGATGCGCGCCGCCATATTCGATGCGCTGGCGTCCGAAGATCGGCCCGCGTCGGCCTATGACATCGCCGACACCGTTTCGAAAGCGCGCGGCAAGCGCGTCGCGCCCAACAGCGTCTATCGCATCCTCGACCTGTTCGTGACCAATAATGTCGCGATGCGTGTCGAAAGCGCCAATGCCTATATCGCCAACGCCCATCCGGGCTGTCACCATGACTGCATCTTCATGGTCTGCCGCAATTGCAAGCAGGCGACCCATGTCGATGACGACACAGTGACAGGCCAGGTTCGCGCCATTGCGCAACAGGATGGCTTCCACCCCGAACGCCCCGTCATCGAGATACTGGGCCTGTGCGCCAAGTGCGCGGCCTGATGACGACAAGGACGCCCGGCCCGCGCAAGGCCGGACGCGCAGCGGAGACTATGCCTCATCATGACTGATCGCCCCGAAACCCCGCTGCTCGACCAGGTCGTCTGGCCGGCCGACCTGCGCAAGCTGCAGCCCGAACAGCTGCGCCAGCTGGCCGACGAACTGCGCGCCGAAACCATCGCTGCCGTGGGCGTCACCGGTGGCCATCTGGGGTCGGGCCTGGGCGTGGTGGAGCTGACCGCGGCGATCCATTATGTGTTCGATACGCCCGATGACAAACTCATCTGGGATGTTGGCCATCAATGCTACCCGCACAAGATCCTGACCGGCCGGCGCGACCGCATCCGCACCCTGCGCCAGGGCGGCGGCCTGTCCGGCTTCACCAGGCGCGCCGAAAGCGACTATGATCCCTTCGGCGCGGCGCATAGCTCCACCTCCATCAGCGCGGCGCTGGGCTTTGCCATCGCCAACAAGATGCAGGACAAGCCGGGCAAGGCGATCGCGGTGATCGGCGATGGCGCCATGTCGGCGGGCATGGCCTATGAGGCGATGAACAACGCCCGCGACGCGGGCAACCGCCTGGTCGTCATCCTCAACGACAATGACATGTCGATCGCCCCACCGGTCGGCGGCCTGTCCGCCTATCTTGCCCGCCTCGTGTCCAGCCGCGAATTTCTGGGCCTGCGCGATCTCGCCAGGAAATTGGCGCGCAAGCTGCCCCGCCCGCTCCACAACGCAGCGCGCAAGACCGATGAATTTGCGCGCGGCATGGCGATGGGCGGCACCTTGTTCGAGGAACTGGGCTTTTATTATGTCGGCCCCATTGACGGCCATAATCTCGACCAGTTGATACCGGTTCTGGAAAATGTGCGCGACGCAGCCCAGGGGCCGTGCCTGGTCCATGTCGTCACGCAAAAGGGCAAGGGCTATGGTCCGGCGGAAGCCGCGGCGGACAAATATCATGGCGTCCAGAAATTCGACGTCATTACCGGCACGCAGGACAAAGCGCCCCCTGGCCCGCCCAGCTACACCAATGTCTTTGCGAAGGCGCTGATCGCCGAGGCGCAGCGCGATCCCGCTGTCTGCGCCATCACCGCCGCCATGCCGTCGGGCACGGGACTGGACAAGTTCCAGGCCGCCTTCCCCGATCGTATCTTTGACGTCGGCATCGCCGAACAACATGCCGTCACCTTCGCGGCAGGCTTGGCGGCGCAGGGTATGCGCCCCTTCTGCGCCATCTATTCGACCTTCCTGCAACGCGCTTATGATCAGGTCGTGCACGACGTGGCGATCCAGAATCTGCCGGTCCGCTTCGCCATCGATCGCGCGGGCCTCGTTGGCGCGGACGGATCGACCCATGCCGGCAGCTTCGACGTCACCTATCTCGCCACCTTGCCCAATATGGTGGTGATGGCCGCGGCCGATGAGGCGGAGCTGGTCCATATGGTCCACACCTGCGCCATGCATGACAGCGGCCCGATTGCAGTGCGCTATCCGCGCGGCAACGGTACGGGCATCGCCTTGCCGCAGGAGCCGCAGGCGCTGGAGATCGGCAAGGGCCGCATCGTGCGCGAAGGGCGTCAGGTCGCGATCCTCTCGCTCGGCACCCGACTGGAGGAAGCAATGAAGGCTGCGGACGCGCTCGAGGCCAAGGGCCTCTCCACCACCGTCGCCGACCTGCGCTTCGCCAAGCCTCTGGACGAAGCGCTGATCCGCAAGCTGCTGACCACCCATGACGTCGCCGTCACCATAGAGGAAGGCGCGGTCGGCGGCCTTGGCGCGCATGTCCTGACGCTGGCGAGCGACCTTGGCCTCATCGACAATGGTCTGAAACTGCGCACGCTGCGCCTGCCCGACCTGTTTCAGGACCAGGACAAGCCGGAAAAACAATATGCAATGGCCCGTCTGGACGCCGACGCCATCATCGACACGGTGCTGACCGCGCTGCGCCACAATAGCGTGGGGGCCGGTGCGCGCGCCTGAATGACGCTGGCGCGGAACCATTTCGCCCGTTGACTGTCTTCCTTTCACCGCGGCGGCCCTGCGCCGCCGCGGACCAGAGAATAGGAGAAGGGGCAGTTGCACAGCGGTCTGCGGGCGGTTTGGCCGTCCTTTCGTCGTGGAACGCCGCTTGCCCTGCTGCTGCTCGCCGCCTGCCAGCAAAAGCCGACTGATCTCGCCCCGCAACGCGCGTCTGATCCCGTTCCCGTTCCCCGCGAAACATCCGTCATCGCCGTGCCGATCGACGCCGACGCCGACGCCCTGCGCGCGGCGATTGAAAAGGCCGTGCCGCGCACCTTATGGACCATCAACCGCCCAGAGCCTCGCTGCATACCTGCGCAAAAACTGCGCGTCTTTGGCGAAGAACTGAACGTCACGCCGCCCATCGGCTGCACCATCATCGGGGAGGTTACGCGCGGCCCGGTGACCTTGCACGGCGAAGGGCGCACGATCATCGCAGACCTGCCCGTCCATGCTCGCATCAGCGCCCGCGACGTGGCGGGTGTGCTGAAAGGGGAAACCGCCACCGGCACGGCGCGGGTGCAGGCGCGAATCCAGCTCGACATCGGGCGGGACTGGACGCCCACTGGCAAGATCGACCTGCATTATGACTGGACAACGCCGCCGGGTATCGACTTTCTGGGCCAGCGCATCCGCTTCACTGATGAGGCGGACGAAAGGCTGCGCCCGATCGTCGCGCGCCTCGAACGCGACCTGCCGCGCGAACTGGCGCAACAAGACCTGCGCGCCAGGGCGGAAACCTTGTGGCGGGACGCCTTTTCGACGCTCGAGCTCAACCGGCGCAACCCAGCGGTGTGGATGCGCGTGGCCCCCACCCGCATCTTCTATAATGGCTATCGCATGGACGGGCGCACGCTGCGGCTCGACCTGGGGCTGGAGGCGGTGACGCAGACCCTGGTGGGCGTTGCCCGTCCAGATCCGCCGCGGCCGACGCCGCTTCCCCCGCTCGACCGAACGGACATCAACGACGGCCTGCGCTTTTTCCTGCCCGTCACGTCGGACTATCGCACGCTGGAACCCGTGATCCAGCGCGCGCTCGACAAGCGCGCGGCACGTCCCTTCACCCTGCCTGCGCTCGGTACGGTGCGCGCACGCTTTTCCAATGTGACCTGCTATGGCGCAACCGGCGGCCGCATCGCCGTGGGCGTGGATATCGCCGCCCGTGTGGAGGGAAAGGACACCCATGGGCGCATCTGGCTGGCGGCGCGGCCCGTCAACGCACCCAATTCCCCGAAGGTGGATTTCGTCGATCCGGTCATCACCGGCGACACCGATGGGGCGGGCGGCGATACCGCGCTCGCCATCGCGCAGGCGCCGGGCTTCTCCAACCTAATCGCCGCAGCGTTGAGTCAGAATTTCGCCAAGGATATCGCGGAGCTCAAGGGCAAGATTGCCCGCGCCATCGCCGACAAACAGATCGGCGATTTCGTTATCCGCGCAAGGGCCGACCGCTATGAGATCGGCCAGATTCACGCTTATGGCCAGGGGCTGCACCTGCCGGTCCGCGCGACCGGCAAGGCACAAATTCGCTACCAGCCGCGCTGACGATTATTGCGGAACCGCGGCGCGCGCGTCCTGCCCATCGCCTTCGGGCGCGGCGATGATGTCGCGGGTGGTGTTGCCCTTGTTCACGACCTGCGTATCGGGGTCGCCCGCCTGCGAGCGGATACCGGCGGCGGCATCGGCACGCCCGGCTTGGGTCAGCGTACCGCTCTCCGCGGCGCTGCGCTGGGCGGGACCACCGAACATCGCCTGCATCGCTTCCTGGCTGGCATCCACTGACGCAGCAGCCGGCGTGCCGGGTGCGGGCGGGACCAGCGCGAAATCGGGCGGCACGACCAGCGGCGCCTGACGCGATACGGCGAATTCATCGGGACGGTCGCGCCCCGCTAGGCCACGGCCGCCGCCGCAGGCCGACAGGGTTGCAATCAGGCCGGCAGCGAGGATCAGTTTACGCTTCACTTCAAAGTCTCCGTCTTTGCGCCCTTGTCGCGCAGCAGCAGCGCCCGCGCAAGCAGGATCAGCACGCCAATGGTGATGGCGGCATCCGCCAGATTGAAAATCAGGAAGGGCCGCCATTCGCCGAAATGCAGATCGGCATAATCGACGACATAGCCCAGCCGCACGCGATCGACGATATTACCGATCGCCCCGCCCAGCACCAGGCCCAGCGCCGCGACGTCCTGCCGCGCCTTTTCCCGCCACATCCATACCCCAACGAAGGTGGCGATCAGGAAGGTCATACCCACCAGCGCCCAGCGCATCGCGTCGGTATCCGCGTGGAAAAAGCCCATCGACACGCCCCTATTCTCCAGCCAACGCAGGCGGAATATCGGCAGCAGGCCGATCCCCTCGTCCGCCCGGCTTTGCAGCGCCAGCGGATAGGTCACGGTATATTTGATCAACTGGTCGAGCGCGAGCGTCACGATCGCCACCGTCAGGCCCAGCGGGCGGTGATTTACGCCGCTCATGCGCCCAGCACCGTCGCGCAACGGTCGCACAGCGCGCCGTCCTGCGTCACTTCGGGCAGCTTGCGCCAGCATCGCCCGCATTTATGCCATTCGCTCGGCCGCACGATGATGCCGTCGCCCTCGCCCATGGTCACGCGCGCGACGATCGCCACTTCAGCGAAATCGACATCGCCCACCGGCAGCAATTCGCCCATAGTCACGTCGGCGTCCAGGCTGGACCGAACGATCTTGTCCCGTCGCAGCGGCTCGATCGCCTCGTTCACCTGCTCGCGCTGGTCGCGAAGCTCAGCCCATTTATCCGCCAGATCGCCGTCGATCCAGCGCGCATCGATCTCGGGCCATTCCAGGAAATGGACGCTGTCATCGGCACTTGGGAAGCGGCTCTGCCATACTTCCTCGGCCGTGAAGGGGATGATCGGCGCGACATAGCGGACCAGCGCGTGGAACAGCGTGTCGAGCAGGGTGCGATAGGCGCGGCGCTTGGGGTCCGACTTCGCATCGCAATAGAGGCAATCCTTGCGGATATCGAAGAAGAAGGCAGAAAGGTCACTATTGGCGAAATCGAAGATCGCCCGGCTGTAGCGGCTGAATTCCAGCCAGTTCTCGCTGCCCTTGCTCTTGTCCACTACCGCGCGCAGTTCCGCGTCCAACGCCGCCAGCCGATGGAGCATATACCGCTCCAACTCCGGCATCTCAGCATAGCTGACCGCTTCGGTCTCTTCATCATAATCGGACAGAGCGCCCAGCATGTAGCGGAACGTATTGCGCAATTTGCGATAGGCGTCCGACGCGCCAGCCAGCACTTCCTTGCCGATGCGGACGTCATCGAAATAGTCGGTGCTCGCGACCCAAACGCGCAAAATGTCCGCGCCGCTCTCGCTCATGATCTTGAGCGGATCGACGACATTGCCAAGGCTCTTGGACATTTTCTTGCCCGTGCCGTCGAGCGCGAAGCCATGGGTCAGGACGGCCTTGTAGGGTGCCCGGCCGCGCGTGCCGCAGCTTTCCAGCAGCGACGATTGGAACCAGCCGCGATGCTGATCCGACCCTTCGATATAGAGGTCCGCGCGCGCGCCCTCGCCATAGCGGCCCTCGACCACGAAACTGTGCGTCGATCCGCTGTCGAACCAGACGTCGAGAATGTCGTTAACGACTTCATAGTCGCTTAGATCATAATCCGGGCCGAGCAGCGCCTGATGATCCGCGCCGAACCACGCGTCCGCCCCACCCACGCGAAATGCCTCGACAATCCTGGAATTCACGCCCGGATCAACAAGATAGTCGCCACTCTTGCGATGGACATAGAGCGCGATCGGCACGCCCCAAGCGCGCTGGCGGGAGATTACCCAGTCCGGGCGGCCCTCCACCATCGAGCGGATGCGGTTGGTCGACCGTTCCGGCACCCAGCGGGTATGCGCGATCGCGTCGAGCGCGATTTCGCGGAGGGTTGCGCCATTCGACGAGTTCTCGACGGACGCTTCTCGGCTTCGCTCGACGCTGTTCGAACCAAACGAGATATTGTGGACCTCGCTCCCACCGCCGTTCGGTTCGAGCTTGTCGAGAACGCCGCGCTTACCCTGCGGCTGGTCCATCGGAATGAACCATTGTGGGGTGCAGCGATAGATGATCTTCGCCTTCGACCGCCAGCTATGCGGATAGCTGTGCCGGAAATCGTCCGATGCCGCGAGCAGCCCCCCGGCTTGCGCCAAGTCGGTGCAGATCGGCCCATCCTTGCTCACGAACTTGGGGTTGATGACGCTCCCCTGCCCGCCCAGCCACGCCCAGTCGGCGCGATATTTCCCGTCGCCCTCGACCGCGAAGACGGGGTTGATCCCGTGCGCCTTGCACAGCGCAAAGTCGTCCTCGCCATGGTCGGGCGACATATGAACCAGACCCGTGCCGGCGTCGGTGGTAACGAAATCGCCGGGCAGGAACGGACGCGGCTTGGCGAAGAAGCCGCCGAGATGGTGCATAGGGTGACGCGCCACGGCACCGGCGAGGTCCGAACCATTGCCTTCCCAATGCGTGAAATAGCTAGTGAAACCGAGACGCGCTTTGACACTGTCAATCAGCGCTTTAGCAACTATTAGCCTTTTTCCTTGCAACGCTCCGGCATTCTCAAACGATGCGTCGGTCAGGGCACGATCGTAGCTTGGGCTGACCAATACATACTCAACCTCCGGCCCATAGGCCAAGGCCTGGTTCACCGGGATCGTCCACGGCGTCGTCGTCCAGATCACCGCATGCGCGCCGACCAGTTCGGGCGCGTTCGGCGCTTCCACAATCTCGAACGCCACGTCGATCTGCGTCGACGTCACATCCTCATATTCAACCTCCGCCTCGGCCAGCGCGGTCTTTTCGACCGGCGACCACATGACGGGCTTCGCGCCGCGATAGAGTTGGCCGCTCTCCGCGAACTTGAGCAACTCGCCGACGATGGTGGCCTCGGCGTCGAACTTCATGGTGAGATAGGGGTCTTCCCAATCGCCCATGATGCCAAGCCGCTTGAACTGCTCGCGCTGCACGCCGACCCATTTGTCGGCATAGGCGCGGCACTGGGCGCGGAATTCCTGCGCGGGCACCTCGTCCTTGTTCAGCTTCTTCTTGCGATATTCCTCCTCGATCTTCCATTCGATGGGAAGACCGTGGCAATCCCAGCCGGGGACATAGGGCGCATCCTTGCCGAGCAGCGACTGGCTGCGGACGATGATGTCCTTGAGCACCTTGTTCATCGCATGGCCCATATGGATGTCGCCATTGGCGTAGGGCGGGCCGTCATGCAGGATGAAGCGTTCGCGCCCCGCGCGCTTTTCGCGCAGCTTGCCATAGAGGTCCATCGCCTCCCACCGCGCGGCAATCGCCGGCTCCTTCTGCGCCAGGCCCGCCTTCATCGGAAAGTCGGTCTGGGGCAGGAAGACGGTGGACTTATAATCGTCGGTTTTCTGGGCAGGCTGGTCGGTCATGGGCGCGCTTATTCTGGCCCGTTCGGTTCAAGCAGCTTCGAGCGAAGCCGAGAAGCGTCTGTCGAGAATAGGTCTCGACACGCTCGAACCGAACGGAGGTTGAGCAAATCAGGGCCGTGCCCTACGCGAGCATGGGCGTTCCCGCAAGGATTTGCCGCGCATCGGCGCAGTCCCGGGCAATGCCGGCCGTCAGCGCGTCCAGCCCGTCATATTTGCGCTCACCATGCAGATAGCGGATCAACTGCACCTCCACCTCTTGCGCATATAGGCTTTCGGCAAAGTCGAAGAAATGCGGCTCCAGCAACTCCTTGGGCGGATCGAAACTGGGGCGGATGCCCAAATTCGCTGCGCCGTTAAGCACTCGCCCATCGGGCAGGATGCCGCGCACCGCATAAATGCCATAGGCCGGTCGCAGATACGGCCCCATATCGATATTGGCGGTGGGAAAGCCGATGGTCCGGCCCAGCTTGTCGCCATGCTGCACCACGCCCCGGATCGCAAACGGCCGGGTCAACAGCCGGCACGCCGTCTCGCAGTCGCCCGCGCGCAGCGCCTCACGCACGCGGGTGGAGGAAATGATGCCCTGCCCATCGCTGACCGGCCCCACCGCTTGCGCCGGCAGGCCCAGCGCCGCAAAACTGTCGATCGTGCCGCTGCGCGCGCGGCCGAAGGTGAAATCTTCGCCCGTCACGACGGCCGCGACGCCCATATCCTCGATCAGCACGCGGACATAGTCCGCCGGCTCCAATGCCGCGAGCGCCGGCGTGAAATCGAATATCATCATCGCATCCGCGCCGGCGCGGGCGAACAAGGCTTCCCGCTGATCCAGCGTGGTCAGACGAAAGCTGGGCGTATCGGGCCGGAACAGCCGCATGGGATGCGGATCGAAGGTCGCGACGATCGCCGGCCGTCCCTCGGCCTTCGCGCGCGCGATCGCGCGTCCGACTACCGCCTGATGCCCGGCATGAAAGCCATCGAAATTGCCGAGCGCCATGACGCTCCCGCGCAAATGCGGCGGGACCGGGGCGCTGCTGGAAAGCCGCTCCATGCGCCGCGCTATAGGGACAGGACGAAAAACTGGCAATGGAGGCGGATTGCCCACCCATTCGCCCCCGCCATCAGTGCGCGCGCCGCTCGAACGTCACGAAGCTGTAGGCGGGTCGGCCCTCCACAGCAACGTGATCGGCCCGCGCCGTTTCGCGCCAATCCGCCGCATCGGGATAGGCGATGCTCGTGTCGCCGTCGGCGTCCAGATGCACTTCGGTCAGTTCGATCCGGTCCGCGATTGGCAGGAACTGGCGATATATCTCCGCGCCGCCAATGACCATCAGGCTCGCCGCCTGCGCCAGTGCGATCGCCCCGTCCACATCATGGGCTACCTCCGCCCCCTCGGCCCGCCACGTTCGGTCGCGGGTCAGCACGATATGACGGCGGCCCGGCAGCAATCCGGGCAGGCTGTCGAACGTCTTGCGCCCCATCAGCATCGGGTGGCCCGCCGTGATCGCCTTGAAATGCTTCAAATCCGCCGGCAACCGCCAGGGCAGGTCGCCGTCCCGGCCAATCACGCCGTTGTCGGCACGGGCGAGGACAAGGATGATCTTGCTCACAGCGCCAGCCGCGTCACATGCCCCATCTTGCGGCCAGGGCGCGCCTCATGCTTGCCATAAAGATGCAGATGGTTGGCCGGATCGCGAAGAATATCGGCCCACGCCGCCACATCGTCACCGATCAGGTTGCGCATCTCGACGCGCGGCGCGGCCAAACCCGTTTCGCCCAGCGGCAGGCCGCAAATGGCGCGCACATGATTTTCAAACTGGCTCGTCACCGCGCCTTCGATGGTCCAGTGGCCGCTATTATGGACGCGCGGCGCCATTTCATTGAAGACCGGGCCGTCGGCGCTGGCAAAAAATTCCAGCGTCAGCACGCCGACATAGTCCAGCGCATCGGCCACCTGCTTGGCCAGCGCCCGCGCCTGATCGACCTGCCCCTCGATCAGCGGCCCGGCCGGCGCGGTCGATGTCGACAATATGCCGTCCACATGGACATTGGCCGGCGAGTCCCAGAACCGCACCGCGCCGTCCGCGCCGCGCACCAAAATCACCGAAAATTCCTCGGCAAAGGTCACGAACCCTTCCAGGATCGCGCTCTGCCGGCCGATTGCGTTCCACGCGCCCACCGCATCGCCCGGCTCGGCCAGGCGCGCCTGCCCCTTGCCGTCATAGCCCATGCGATTGGTCTTCAGGATCGCGCGGCTGCCGATCGTCTCGACCGCCGATTCCAGATCGTCCAGGCTTTCCACCGGCGCGAAGGGCGCGGTCAGCCCGCCAAGGTCGCAGACGAACCGCTTTTCCGCCAGCCGGTCCTGCGCCACGCGCAGCGCCTGCGCGCCCGGTCGCACCAGCCCATGCCGCGCCAGCGTATCGACGGCGGACGGGTCGATATTCTCGAACTCATAGGTGACGACATCGACGCTGTCGGCGAAGGCGGACAGGGCGGCGGCATCCTCATAGGCGCCGTGCGTCCAGTTAGGCGACACGTCGGCGGCCGGCCCGCTGTCTTCAGGTGCGAAAATATGGGTGCGATAGCCCAGTTGCGCGGCGGCGACGGCGATCATCCGGCCCAGCTGGCCGCCGCCAAGGATGCCGATGGTGGAACCGGGCGGGATGATCGTCATGGCGGTCCTGTTCTGATTCGCGTCAGTCTTCGACGGTATCGGCGACGGATTGCGTCTGCCGCGCGCGCCAATCGTCCAGCCGCTGCGCCAACGCAGCGTCGCCCGTCGCCAGGATCGCCGCCGCCAGCAGGCCCGCATTGATCGCGCCGGGCTTGCCGATCGCCAGCGTGCCGACTGGAATGCCGCCGGGCATCTGGACGATCGACAGCAGCGAGTCCATGCCCTTCAATGCCTTGGATTCGACCGGCACGCCCAACACCGGCAGGCGTGTCATCGCCGCGGCCATGCCGGGCAGATGCGCCGCCCCGCCCGCGCCCGCGATGATGACCTTGAGGCCCCGCGCCGCCGCGCCGCTGGCATAATCATACAGCCGCTGCGGCGTGCGGTGCGCCGACACCACCTTGCATTCATGCGCGACGCCCAGCGCCTCCAGCGTCTCGGCCGCATGCCGCATCGTGTCCCAATCGGAACGGGACCCCATGATGATGCCGACGTCGATAGCGCTCATGACCGTGCTGATGTCCCCTGATGGCGCGGAAAGCAAAGCCCCTTAGCGGCCGTACCGTCAGGGGGCAATGCGCTTTGCAGGCCGCGCGGATCAGCGCTCCGACAGATAATAGCGGTCGGTGGCGGTCAGGTCGTCTGCCAGCTCATAGACGATCGGCTGACCAGTCGGGATTTCCAGGCCTGTAATTTCGTCGTCGGAAATGCCCGACAGATGCTTGACCAGCGCCCGCAGCGAATTGCCGTGGGCGGAAATCAGCACCCGCTTGCCGGCTTTCAGGTCCGGTGCGATCACCGATTCCCAATAGGGCAGGACGCGCGCGATCGTGTCCTTCAAGGATTCGGTCGACGGAATCGCGATGCCCGCGTAGCGGCGGTCGCCCGACAGGTCGAACGCGCTGCCCGCTTCCATCACCGGGGGCGGAATATCGAAGCTGCGGCGCCAGATCTTCACCTGCTCATCGCCATGCTTCTCCGCCGTCTCCGCCTTGTTAAGGCCGGTCAGACCGCCATAATGGCGTTCATTGAGCCGCCAGTCCTTCTCGACCGGCAGCCACAGTCGCCCCATTTCCTCCAGCGCCAGGTTCAGCGTCTTGATCGCACGGGTCTGGAGCGAGGTGTAGCACTGGTCAAAGTCCAGCCCCTTTTCCGCCATCAACCTTCCGGCCGCGCGCGCTTCCTCAACGCCCTTTTCGGTCACGTCCACGTCCCACCAGCCAGTGAAGCGGTTTTCCAGGTTCCAGGCGGACTGACCATGGCGGATAAGGACGAGGGTGGGCATGGGACGCATCTCCTGCACGACAGCGGCGAATGATGCGCCTTCCCATAACGGGCAAAATCGTGCGCGCAAGCTTGTCGCGGGCGACACATGCCCCACATTGCAGCGCAAGCGTTGATGCGATAGCGCCAGAAGCATAGATCGCGGGTTTAGACATGAGGAGCAGCCGACTTGGCATTTGTGAAGGGCGCATGGCGCATTGTGGTCGCGATCAAGGACGGTCTCGTCCTCCTGTTCCTGCTGCTCTTCTTCGGCGCGCTCTATACCGCCCTGTCCTATTCGCCCAAGCCGGCAAAGTCGGTGAACACCGGCGCGCTGCTGCTGGAACTTAACGGCACGGTCGTTGAACAGCCCGCCGAAATCAGCCCGACCGCGCTGTTGAGCGGCGGCGCGCCTGAGGCCAGGGAATATCGCCTGTCCGACATCGTCACCGCGCTGGAAGCGGCCAAAGGCGATGCGAAGGTCAAGGCGGTGGTCCTCAACCTCGACGGGTTTCTGGGCGGCGGTCAGGTCGCGCTAGGACGCATCGGCGCGGCGCTCGATGCTGTGCGCGCGGCGAAGAAGCCCGTGCTCGCCTACGCTACGCTTTACAGCGACGACAGCTATCAACTCGCCGCCCATGCCAGCGAAGTGTGGACCGATCCGCTCGGCGGCGTGGCGATCATGGGCCGGGGCGGATCTAACCTCTATTATAAGGGGCTGATCGACAAGCTGGGGGTCAACACCCATGTCTATCGCGTCGGCACCTACAAGAGCTTCGTCGAACCCTTCATCCGCACCGAACAATCGCCCGAAGCGCGCCAGGCCAATGAGGCGCTGGCCGAGGCGCTGTGGCAGCAATGGCAGGATGATGTAGCCAAGGCGCGCCCCCGCGCCAGGATCGCGGCCTATGCCGGCGATCCCGCCGCTGCCGCCCGCGCCGCCAATGGCGATATTGCCAAGGCCGCGCTCTCCGCTGGCCTGGTGGACAAGCTGGGCGACGCCACCGCTTTTGCCGATCATGTCGCGGACATTGCCGGGGATTCGGCGGCCGGCGATGCCACCGGCTTTGCGGCCATCGACCTGCGCTCCTATGTGAAGGCCCGCGCACCCGCCAACAACGGGCAGATCGGCGTGCTGACGGTTGCGGGCGATATCGTCGATGGCGAAGCCGGCCCCGGCACCGCTGCGGGCGACACGATTTCGGACCTGCTGCTGAGCGCGCTCGACAAGGGCAATCTCAAGGCACTGGTCGTCCGCGTCGATTCGCCGGGCGGGTCGGTCATGGCGTCGGAAAAGATCCGCAGCGCCATAATGCAGGCGAAGGAGGATGGCCTGCCCGTCGTCGTGTCGATGGCCAATGTCGCGGCCAGCGGCGGCTATTGGGTCTCCACGCCTGGCGATGTCATCTTTGCCGAACCCGACACCATCACCGGATCGATCGGCGTCTTTGGCATATTGCCCAGCTTTGAAGGCACGCTGGCGAAAATGGGCATTACCACGGATGGCGTGCGCACCACGCCCCTGTCGGGTCAGCCCGACTTGGCCGGCGGCACCACGCCCGAATTCGACCAGATCATGCAATTGGGCGTTGAGGATATCTATCGCCGCTTCGTCGGCCTTGTCGCTCAATCGCGCAAAAAGACGCCGGAACAGATCGACCGCATCGCGCAAGGTCGCGTCTGGGACGGCGGCACCGCGCGCCAGCTTGGCCTTGTCGATCGGTTCGGCGGGCTGGAGGATGCGATTGCCGAAGCGGCTCGCCGCGCAAAGATCGATCCGGCAAAGGCACGCGCCTTCCGCATCGAAAAGCAGCCCGACAAATGGGCCGAATGGTTGCAGGAATTCGCTGAACGGGAAAGCGACGATGCCACCGCCCCGCGCGACATGCTGGCGCGTCAGGCCTGGCTCCAGCACGGCTGGGCGTTGCAGGCGGTCAGCGACGTGCGCGGGCTCGTATCGGGCGCGGGGGTGCGCGCGGACTGCCTGGAATGTCGCGGCTATGGCGCGCCCCGTCCGCGCCAGGCGGCGGACGACCATGGCATGATGGCGATGCTGGCGACGCTCTGGCGCTGATGGACGTGGCAGGGCGCGTCTCCGCCCTGCCCTTGCCATTACCGAATTCTTCAGCAATTTCGGCCAAAAGCCGCTAATCATTGCCGTTGAACAGGGGATTTGCCGCTCCATGCCCGTCGATACCAAGCAAAAGGTTTCCGTTATCGGCCTTGGCTATATCGGGCTGCCGACCGCAGCGCTGATCGCGCGCGGCGGGTGCCAGGTGGTGGGCATCGACGTGTCGCCCCATGTCGTGGAAACCGTCAATTCCGGCCGCGTCCATATCGAGGAAGTCGATCTTGACGGGCTGGTGCAGGGCGTCGTCGCACGCGGCAATCTGCGCGCCAGCCTGACGGTGGAGGAAAGCGACGTCTTCATCATCGCCGTGCCGACCCCGGTGGCAGAGGATCGCGCGCCTGACATTTCCTATGTGCTCAAGGCCGCCCGCACGGTCGCCCCGGTGCTCAAGGCCGGCGATACGGTGATCCTCGAATCCACCTCGCCCGTCGGCACGACCGAAGCGATGCGCGACATTTTCGCGCAGCTGCGTCCCGACCTCAAAATGCCGGGCATGGGCGCGCAGGGCGACGTCGCCATCGCCTATTGTCCCGAACGCGTGCTGCCCGGCCGCATCCTGGTGGAGCTGATCGACAATGATCGCTGCATCGGCGGCATCACGCCGCGCTGCGCCCGCAAGGCGCTGGGCTTCTACCGCCAGTTCGTGCGCGGCGCCTGCATCACGACGACCGCCCGCGCGGCTGAAATGGTCAAGCTGGTCGAAAACAGCTTTCGGGACGTCAACATCGCTTTCGCCAATGAATTGTCCGTCATTGCCGACAATATGGACATCGACGTGTGGGAAGTGATCCGCCTCGCCAACCGGCATCCGCGCGTCAATATCCTCAATCCCGGCCCGGGCGTCGGTGGTCACTGCATCGCGGTCGATCCGTGGTTCATCGTCCATGGCGACCCGGAAAATGCCCGCATCATCCGCACCGCACGCGAAGTAAATGACGGCAAGACCGATCATGTCGTAGCGAAGGCATCCGACCTGATCGACGATCTCGCTGGTGAGGACATCGCCTGCCTCGGCCTCGCCTTCAAGGCGAACATCGACGATTTCCGCGAAAGCCCGGCCGTAAAGGTCGCCGCGCGACTCGCCCGCCGCTATGGCCGCCGCATCAAACTGGTCGAACCCTATGCCCAGGAACTGCCGATAGAATTTGCCGGCACGGGTGCAGAACTGATCGATCTCGATACGGCTCTGGAACAATGTGGCGTGTTCGTCATTCTGGTCGATCATGACATGTTCAAATCCGTTCCCGTCGACGAACGCGCCGACAAGGCTGTCTATGATACGCGGGGAATCTGGCCCGATCAGCCCCGCCGAGCGGCAGCGTCGACATCGGGGCGCATTGCGGTCTGACGGGGGCCGCCAGGGCGCAGCCCGTCGCGCACGCGGTTGCCATTGCCCCGCCCCGCCGCTAACCCCCGCAAGGCACGATGTTTTTGCACGTGCGAAAGCAACGGCCGATGGGGGACATGAGGCATGATGCGACAGCCTGCGCCGCGCGCGATCATGGCCGCCTTGTTGCTGGGCAGCGTCGCGGCCTGCGCCACCGTCGAGGATGCCCCGCGCGGGGATCAGGCTTATGCGGTCATTCCTCCGCCGCCTGCCGTCGGCATGGACTATCGCCTCTCGCCCGACGATGTGCTGCGCATCCAGGTCTATCATGAACCCGACCTGTCGCTGGAAGACGCACAGGTCGATGCGCAGGGCATGGTGCGGATGCCTCTGATCGGTGCGGTTCCGGTCGCTGGCTTGTCCGCCAGCGAAGCCGCCGACGTCATCGCCGGGCGTCTGGGCGAACGCTATCTCGTCTCGCCGCAGGTCAGCCTGTTCGTCAAGAAGGCGGTGGGCCGTCGCATCACGCTGGACGGCGAAATTCGCGAACCCGCCCTCTACCCGATCGATGGCCGCCTGACCCTGTCGCAGGCGCTTGCCCTTGGCAAAGGTCCGACCCGCCTGGCCGACACGCGCCAGGTCGTGGTGATCCGCCGGCTCGATGGTCAGCGGCAGGCGGCGATGTTCGACCTGGGCGCTATCCGAAAGGGCGAAGCGGCCGACCCTGAAATCCTGCCGGGCGATCAGGTGATCGTCGGCCTGTCGCGCGCCAAGGCGATCCTTGGCGGCGCGCTCATTGCCGCGCCTGCGCTTGCCGCCGGCTTCATCGCGCTGGACGGAGACTGACCATGGCCGCCACCACGCCCCCTCTGCACGATCGCCCGGAACGCCTTGGCCTTGGCGCGCGGCTGACGCGCGGTCTGCGGGACTATGGGCTGCTGCTGCGCCGCCACCGGGTGATCCTGTTCGTCACCATGGCGCTCTGCCTGCTCGTGGCGCTGCTCTATATTCTCTTGTCCACCCCCGATTATCGCGCCACCGCCTCGGTCGAGGTGCAGGATGTGCCCGCCGGCGCGGCCGGCTCCGGCGTGCCACCGCGCCCCAGCACCGACGGCATCGAAACAGTGATGCAGACGCAGCTGGAAGTGCTGCGCAGCCGCGCCCTGGCGCAGGATGTCGCGCGCAGCCTTTCGCTGGTGGGCACCCCCACCTTCTTCCAGGGCATGGGCGTCAGCCGCCCGAAAGTCGGAGCCGGCGGCCAGAGCCAGCGCCAGGCCGAGCAGGAGCGCGTCATTGCCCTGCTGCGCGATCATCTGGAGGTCGAGTTGCCGGGCAAGTCGCGGGTCATCCGCATCCATTTCGTCAGCGCCGATCCGGCGCTCTCGGCGAGAATCGCCAACGGCTATGCCGACAGCCTGATCCGCTCGGACCTGAAACGCGGCTTCCAGTCCGGTGTTCAGGCGCGGCGCTTCCTGCTGGGTGAACTGGACGGCGCGCGGCGCGATCTGGAACGGGCGGAGCGCGAACTGGCGGTCTATGCCGCGCGCAACGGCGCACCGATCCCGCCTGGCGCGGACATGGACAGCGCATCCTCTGCAAATAGCCCCGCCGGACCATCGGGATCGGAAATCGACAGCCGGCTGGCGCAGTTGAACAGCCTGCGCGCCCAGGCGCTGGCCGATCGGATCGCGGCGCAGAAACGGTGGGAAAGCGCCCGCGCCGCCTCCACCGAAACCCTCCCTGAAGTGCTCGGCAACGGCGCGATGCAGGACTTGATGGCGCAGCGAGCGCAGGCGCGGGCCGAACTGGTCGAGGAACGGCAATTCCGCAAGGACGCGCATCCGCAAATGCGCGAAGCGCGCGCCCGGCTCGCCGCACTCGACGATCAGGCGCAGCAGATGGCCAATCGCATCCGCGCCTCGCTGCGACAGGACTATGACATCGCCCGGCGCGGCGAAAAGCAGATTGCTGACGAGATCGCCGATGTAGAACAGGATGCGCAGGCCGCGCGTGGCCGCAGCGTCCAGATGGGCATGTACGAACGCTCAGTCGAAACCTATCGCATGCTGCACGACAGCCTGCTCCAGCGTTATCGCGACATGGCCTCGCAAGCCGGCTTTCAGGCGGGCCGCATCCAGCCACTTGACCGTGCGTCCCCGCCCGACAGCCCCTTTTCACCCAAAGTCGGGGAAACAATGCTGTTCGCCGCGCTCGGCGGATTGGCGCTCGGCCTGCTGCTGGTGGGCGCGCGTCACGCCTTTGACGATGCGGTGACGTCGGCCGAAACGCTGGCGGAGCGGGTCGATCTGCCGCTGCTGGGCGCCGTGCCGGTCACGGGCGACAATCCCCAGCCGTCCGAAGTCTTCGCTCCCATTGCCCGCTCGCTGCTGCTCGCCTCCACCGGGGGCCTGCCGCGCTCCATCCTCGTCACCAGCGCGCAGGAAGGGGAAGGCAAGTCGCTCACCCTCAACGCCCTCGCCCGCGCGCTGGCCGCCCTCGACAAGACGGTGCTGGTGCTCGACGGCGACATGCGCCGTCCGGTCCAGCACGCCCTCTTCCGCGTTGCGCCTGGCAAGGGGATCAGCGAAGTGCTGACGGGTCAGGCAAACGCGGTCGACGCCGTCATCGCGACGGGCGTACCCGGCGTTTCGCTGCTGCCCTGCGGCGCGGTGCCACCCAACCCCACCGAATTACTGGCCACCCCCGCGCTCGACGATCTACTGGCATCGGTGCGCGATCATTATGATACGATCCTGATCGACGCACCGCCGATCCTGGGCCTCGGTGACACGCCGCTGCTCGCCACGCGCACGCAGGCGACCTTGATGGTCGTCGAATGGGGCCGCAACCATCATGGCGGGCTGCGCACGGCGGTCGATCGCCTCCGCCGCGCCGGCGGCGTCATCATCGGCGCGATCCTGACCAAGCAGCAGGGCCGCGCCTTCGACTATGATTATCATCGCGGCGACTAGGTCCGCGTCCCTTCGTCCCCCGACTCATAATGGCTTGCCTCGCGCGCGCGCCGGGCCTAGGGGGTGCCGCATTATTGCCGCCGCCCGCCGCGCGGCCCAGGTTGATCCCAAGGAGCAGCACGCCATGAAAGCCCGCATCTTCGTCACCCTCAAGGGCGGTGTCCTCGATCCCCAGGGCAAGGCGATCCATCACGCGCTCGAAGGCCTAGGCTTTGGCGGCGTCAATGATGTGCGCGCCGGCAAGCTGATTGAACTCGATCTGGCCGATGGCACCAGCGACGACGATATCGACGCCATGTGCCGCAAGCTGCTCGCCAACACGGTGATCGAAAATTATCGCATCGAAAAGGTGGCCTGAGCCATGAAAAGCGCCGTCATCGTCTTTCCCGGCAGCAATTGCGACCGCGACCTGGCGGTGGCGTTCGAAGCGGCCACCGGGGTCAAGCCCGCCATGATCTGGCACCGGGACACGGATCTGCCAGCCGACATCGACCTCATCGGCGTGCCCGGCGGCTTTTCTTATGGCGATTATCTGCGGTCCGGCGCCATGGCCGCGCGTTCGCCCGTCATGCAGGCGGTGGCGCAGGCGGCATCGCGCGGGGCCTTCGTGCTGGGCGTCTGCAACGGCTTTCAGGTGCTGACCGAAAGCGGCCTGCTGCCCGGCGCGCTGCTGCGCAATGCAGGCGGTCATTTCGTCTCCCGCGACGTGCCGCTGACCGTCGAAAATGCACAAAGCGCGTTCACCAGCCGCTATGCCGCCGGTGAAACCATCCGCTATCCCGTCGCCCATCATGACGGCAATTATTTCGCCGATGACGCCACGCTCGACCGGCTGGAGGGCGAAGGCCGCGTCGCGCTGCGCTATGCCGAAAATATCAACGGATCGGCGCGCAACATCGCCGGCATCCTCAACGATACGGGCAATGTCCTGGGCATGATGCCCCATCCCGAACGCGTCATCGAACCCGCCCATGGCTCGACCGATGGGAAGCGCCTGTTCGACGGCCTGGTCGAAGGATTGCTGGCCCGCGCCTGAGGTGCATTTCGCGACCGGGCGTCGACCCGGCCGCCACATCACGCCCCGCTGATCACGGCCGAGATCCGTTCGGCCGCCCCGCCGTCGCCGAACGGGTTATGTGCCCGCGCCATCGCCTGATAGGCCGCGTCATCGTCCAGCAGCGCCAGCACTTCGCGCACGATCCGCTCGCGATCCGCGCCCACCAGCCGCGCCGTCCCCGCGTCGACGCCCTCGGGCCGCTCGGTCGTTTCGCGCATAACCAGCACCGGCTTGCCCAGTGACGGCGCTTCCTCCTGCACCCCGCCGCTGTCGGTCAGCACCAGATGGCTTATGTCCAGCAACCGCACGAAATGCGGATAATCCAGCGGTTCGATCATCGCCACATTGGGCAGGTCGCCCAGCACGGCATCCATGATCGGGCGGACATTGGGATTGGGATGAACCGGAAAGATCACCGCCACATCCGGCCGCGCGGCGATGTCGGCGATCGCGCGTGCGATCGATTCCATGCCGCCGCCGAAATTCTCGCGCCGGTGCGTCGTCACCGCCACGATCCGCCTGCCCGCAAAGCGCGCCGCCAGATCGTCCAGCCCCCGCGCCATGGCGGGCGTATCACGTACCCGGTCGCGCGTCGCCAGCAGAGCGTCGATCACCGTATTGCCGGTGACGTGGATGGAGGCAGGATCGCGGCTTTCCTTCATCAGCGCATCGGCCGCTGCCTGCGTCGGGGCGAAATTCATGTCAGCGATGCAGGCGACCACCCGCCGGTTCACCTCTTCGGGCCAGGGATGGTGAATGTCGCCGCTGCGCAGCCCCGCTTCGACATGGGCGACCGGGATTTTGCGATAATAAGCCGCTAGGCTCGCCACCATCGTCGTCAGCGTGTCGCCATGCACCACCACGCGATCGGGCTTTTCCGCGTCGAAGGCCTTGCCCAGTTCGACGATCAGCTTCGCCGTCAGCCCGTCCAGCGTCTGGTTGGGCACCATCACGTCCAGGTCGATGTCCGGCACGATCCCGGCAATTTCCAGCACCTGATCCAGCAGCCCGCGATGCTGCGCGGTCACGATCACCCGCGTATCGACCCCCTGTCGCCTTTGCAGCGCATGGACGACCGGGAACATCTTGATCGCTTCGGGCCGCGTCCCGAACACAATGGCCACTTTCACATCTCGCTCCCTCATCATTCCCTGCACCGCCTGTCGCAGAAATTGGTATACAGCCGCTGAACATCTTGTGTATTTCCGCGCTGCAATGCAGCAAGCGGCACGGGCGACAATCTGTGGGATAGTCGCGCTGCTTGGTGTTATTCTCAAGGGTGGAGCGGGGAAGATCGTATGAAAATCACGATGATCGGCGCGGGTTATGTAGGCCTTGTGTCGGGGGCCTGTTTTGCGGATTTCGGGCATGACGTTGTGTGCGTCGATAAGGATGCGGGCAAGATCGCGG
>NZ_DJDV01000106.1:0-27804 GCF_002431195.1 Sphingobium sp. UBA5915
ACGACGGCTCGTACAACGTCGTGTGGCAGCGCGCCCAGAAGCGCCGCGACGTCGGTGCCGCGCTGGGCGTCAAGGCGGATGACGGCGAACCCGCGCTGCCCTTCACCGCCGATGGCCGTGACGTGGCGACCTCGGGCGCCGGCGATGACACCGGCGACGGTCTGGGCGCCAGCACCGCGCCGGTCGACGAAACGGTCTGACCGGCATCGGGCGGCGCTGATGCGTCGCCCGTGTCGCCACCCCGACGGGGATCGCTTCATCACCGAAGCGGTCCCTGTTGTCGTTTCTGGCTATTCCGCGCATACTGCGTATAATGCGCGTGATCCACAGGAGGCACTGATGGCTGCTACCGCCAGTGACGAGACCGTCAATCTCACCGATTTCCACAAGACCCCGGGCGTCTACGTCGACAAGAGCCAGCTCGCGCCGGTCATCCTGACCAAGCGCAACCGGCGCTTCGCCGCCGTCGTCAGCGCCGATTACCTCGACCGCGCCGAAGCTGCGCTTCGCGCGATCCACGGCAATCGCCGGGTCTATACCGAAGGGACATTCCCGGATGACTTCGCGGCCCGTCTTGAAGCCTCGCTCCCGACAGAAGCCGAACTCGCCGACGATCGGTGGGAGCGTGAGCGCGTCGACACCGCCGCCTGAACCCGGCGATGTCATCAACTACATCTATCTGTTTGCCCATGAAGCGGCTGCCGGTCGTGACGAGGGCGTCAAGGAACGCCCGGTTCTGGTAATCGCGTCAGATGCCAGAGGCGTCGCGGTCGTACCCATCACGACGAAGGGGGAGGCGCGATCCTCTCGCAGCGACCGGATACCCGATCCGGTCGCCAAGGCTATGGGCCTGCCGCGCGCCGGCGAAAGCCACGTCGTCGTCAACGACGTCAACGATTTCGACTGGCGCGGCCATGATGTCATCGACCTGAGGACCGGCAGCTTCATTTATGGGCGGTGCCCCCCGACGTATTTTCAGAAGATCGTTCGTGCCGTCCAGGCAAGCGCCGTCCGGGTAACCGATCGACGCTGACCGTTGGTTACGCCAACCCGAAGGACGACGCCCGCAGACGCCGCCCGATTCGCTGACCGGACGGATAGATCATCACAATCGGCGATGATCTCGCAGCCGGGCGGCGCGTAAAGCCGTCGCTGTCCTGCCAGCGGGTATCGGCAGGCGTTTAACCCCGATGGCGATGAGGACGCCCAGGTCCGATGCGGTTGCCGGCGATCGCCCTGGCGAGGGTCGGCCGTCGGGCGACCTTGCGGCATCCGGTCTCCTTGCCGGTGCGTCGTCGCCCGGGCGCGGCCGTCCTTGTCGAGCTTCGGAGCGGCACCACGTCGGTCAGCGAGCGACGCTGGCGGCACGCCTGCCTTCGCGCCGGGTCGTTCGGGGGTGCGGGTCAGGCGACCGACATGAGCGGTTCACGAGGTTTGTCCATGGCAATGCCTGCGGGAACCTTGGGCTGATCGACGGCCCATCCGCCGTTTCGTGTCACCTGCGCCGCGCCCCGGGGCCTCGCAACCCCTTTGGCAGGGCCGTGTTGCCGCGCTTCGCGCGGCTGCCCGCACCACCCCTGCAAAAGGGGTTCCCCTCCGGTCGACCAGGCCCGCCGCCTGCGCGCCGGCCCAGCTCGCCCTCCGGTGCGACGCCCCGAACCGCGACGCCCTTCAGGTGACACCGGCGGACGGACCGCCGACCAACCCAAGGAGGCAATGCCATGAACAACGTGAACCTCGTCGGCCGCCTGACCCGCACCCCCGAACTGCGCGAAGTCAATCGCGCCACCAGCGTCGCGACCATCTTCGTGGCGACCGATCGCCCGAAGCTCAACAAGGACGGCCACACCTACAAAGGCGACGACGGCTTCACCGTCAAGGAGACCGAATACCACAAGGTCACCTGCTTCAACGGCCTCGCCAAGGCGATCGCCGGCAACCGCAAGAAGGGCGACCTCATCGCCATCGAGGGACGCCTGCACTACACCCGCTGGCAGGACAGCGACGGCAACGACCGCTACGGCTGCGAGATCATCGCCGATCGCGCCGAGTTCTACTGACCGGCCAGCGAACCGGGCGGCGCCTGCGGGCGTCGCCCTTCGCGCCTGCTTCTTCATCGCCAGCTCGGACGCTTCGGCCACGTTGCTTCGCACCGCGGCCTTGCGCCCGCGCGCGCTCACCTGAAAGGTCCAGTTCCATGACCGTCCAGCGCGACATGTTCGACGGCGACCCGTTCGCGCCCGAGCCGATGCCTGCGGCACCGGACCCGGTCGCTCCGGTCGACGAGCAGGCACGAGCCAGCGGCGAACACGAAGGCCATGCCGTCGCGCTCGCGCCGCTGGCGGTGCCGTGCGGGTTCCGCAACCGCCGCAACGAGCCCTGCCGGCGTCTCGCCGAGCGCCCCGTCCTGATGAACGGCCAGCCTTTCGTCCATCGCGGTCACCAGCTGCTCCATTGTCCGCGCCCCTGCTGGCTCGACGATGACAGTGCCGTCGAGCCGGACATTGCTGACCGGGTCGATGAAGATATCCGGTTCGCAAGCGAACCGGATATCCAGACCGACCCGCACGGCGATGACCCCGATGCACACCGCGATCCGGATGATCCGGGAATCCAGGAAATGCCGGATTACGATGCCGGGGATGACGGTGGCGAGTATGAATGGGACTGATCCTGCTGGTCCTGCTGTGCTGGCTGTGGGACGGCCGTAGAGGGGCAGGGCGGGGCGTCCCGCCTTGTGGGCGGGACCGGGCTCTATTCGGCCCTGGCGGGCCTCACGGAGCCCCCTGGCGGGGTCTCCGCCCTGCGGGTGACGATCCCTATGCCGGCGCCGGGCGTCCTGCGCGCGGGCGGCGGCAGCTGGCTCGCCCTCCCGGGCTCACTGGCGCTGCCTTTGCGGCGCTGCGCCTGGCGGCGCATCACCGCCGCCCGTGCTCGGTCCGACCCGGCGTGCCCACCACAACATAATATTTTCTCTCTCTGTGATGAGGAAGTCTGGCATGCGGGGTTGGCGGGCCGTCAAGGACGCGCGGTCCCCCCAATTTTCACGCACCCTTCCGCCTCCGCTTCGCTCCGCCTCCAGGGCACGAGAAAATCGGCTCCCCCGCGCGCGAGCGTTAACCGGGGTCCGCGACCCTGCGGGCCGCGGCTTCCCGGTTAACGTCCCTGACCGCCCTGACCGCCGCATGCCGGATGAGATTCCTCACCGAGAGAAGGTGAGATTTTCAACTCATGGAGGCTATCATGACCAAGTACAGCAACTTCAACGACATGGGCCGCGCGATCAACGAGCGCCGCGCCGACGAGGACACCACCGAGACCTATCAGGGGGCGTTCATCGAGGCGAGCGAGATGGCCAAGCTTTCCATCGTCAGCGAAGCCGAGAAGCTGGACATGCCCGACCCGGAGCAAGCCGCGCACGCCGTCGAGCAGATGCTGGCGACGATGTTCGACGTGTTCCGCGACACCCGCATGGAAGAATTCGCCGCCGATCTCGCATGGGGTTTCGTCAACAGCTTCCACATGGTGGCCAAGCGCATCGAGGGGCGGGAGGATGACGCCGCCAAGAAGCTGGGCGACCTGGTGCGCAGCTACGACCCCTCGGAGATCTACGCGGTGGAACTCGAAGAAACCCAGCTGCTCTGCCAGACCCTCGAGAATTGCGCCGAGGCGATGCGCTGCATGCGGGACCACGCCGGGAACGTGTATCGCGTCGAGACCGGACGGCCCTTCTCGACCGTCCGCGGCAGCAGGGTGTCGTCCAAGCTGACCGCCTCGATGATCGACGGTGCCGACTATCTGGCGGCACGCGCGGCAAAGCGTCGGGACGAGCACAACCCGAGCGGCCCGATTGTCGCCTTCTCGGGCGGCATGGAATGGCACGACCACGAGCAGCTCTTCGAACGCCTCGACCAGATCAAGCGTCGCATCCCGTCGATGGTCCTGATGACCACCGCCATGAACAAGGGTGCCGACGCCATCGCAGCGTCGTGGGCGGCCTCGCGCGAGGTCAAGGTGGTGCGCATGTTCCTCGACAAGCGCCACGGCAACCGGGGCGGGTTCCTCCGCAACGACCGCATCGCCTCGCTGCGTCCCGTCGAAGCGATCGTCTGCGAAGGATCGGGCGTCCAGATCGACTTCGCGCGCAAGCTGCGAACCGCCGGCGTACCGCTCCACGTCTTCCGCAAGGACGGACAGGCGCCGGTGCAGCCCAGCCAGCGCGGCCGTCGCGCCTGACGCACTCACGGAAGGGCTCCGGGAAACCGGAGTCCTTCCCCTTTTTTACGTCGCCCTGGGCGGCGCTCCGGGGCATCGAGCCCCATCGCGCCGCGTGGGACTGACCTTGCGGTCGATCGCACCGCGTTGCCGGATCGACACGGCTCGCTCGCGGCAGGGCAATGCCGTCGCATTGCCGCTGCCTGCCACGCCTCGCCGGTGCCGGGATCGATCTGTCGCTCCGTCGCATCGCCTCGCTCGCTTAGCGGTCATCGCTGAGTGCGATGACCAGCGCGCTACGCCTCGGCCGATGCGACCCTTGGAAAACCCCGGTGCGACCCCGAAAGGGCTATCCTTTGCTCGCCTCACTACAGAATGGCATGCGGGTATCACGGGCCGTCGAGACTTCGCGATCCCCCAAATTTTGCGCTGCCCGTCCGCAATCGCTCCGCTCAGCGGACCGCCAGCACAAAATCGGTTCCCCCGCTCTCGAGCGTTGACCGGGATCCCTGCCTTCGCTGCGCTCGCCACGGCTTCCCGGTCAACGGCATCAACCGCCCTGAACACCGCATGCCGGACGGTTCGCGTCAGCAAAAGGAGAATGACATGACCGACCCCATCTCGAACGACGACTACGCTCTCTGGGCGGACGGAACATGCGCGACGATCGGCGAGGTTCGCAGTGGCCACTACACCCACATGTCGGACGACTATGAGATCATCTCGAGGACCGACACCGCACGCCTGATCGAAATTGACGCGGTCGATCCCTGACGGAGGATCGGTACGGCTCGCTCGCGGCAGGGCGATGCCGTCGCATTGCCACTGCCTGCTACGCCTCGCCGGTGCCGGGATCGATCTGTCACTCCGTCGCATCGCCTCGCTCGCATCGCGGCCACGCCTGCGCGTGTCACGCTCGCTACGCATCGACCGTCGCGGCTCAGCCGGCGTCTCGACTGCGGCATCGGCACGGCTCGCTGGCGGGCGCGGCGATGCCGTCGCATCGCCTGCGCTGCCGCTGCGCATCGCGCCGTGCCGATGCGATCGAGTATGGGCTGACCGGCACGGCTCGCTCGCTTCACGACGATCCCTTCGGATCGCCGGTTCGCTACGCCTCGCTCGTGCCGATCGCACCCGCTTATCGACCGCGCCCGTCTCGCTCGCATCGCGGCCACGCCTGCGCGTGTCGCGCTCGCTACGCATCGACCGGCGCAGTCCGACCAATGCCCGGCTCGCTCGCGGTGCCGCAATGCCTGCGCATTGCGAGCACCAGCTACGCATCGCTCGGGCACCCGGTCCTGCGGACCGACCCATGACCCCGTGATCGGCCATGCCGATCCTGACGGATCGGAAGGGGAGGGAAACCGGGGATGATGGTTCCAATGGGAGACAGACCATGTCGATCACCTTCTTCCTCAGCGTCGATCGGAAAGCCGATGCCGCGCCCGCCGTCATCACCGCCCGCCAGCTCGCCGCGTTCCGCGCCTTCGCCCGGGAGCGTGGCCAGCTTCTCGAAGACGAGGACGATGACCCCCTGGTGTCGTGCTCGTTCGAAGCCCGCGTGTGCCCCTGGTCGCTCGCATCAATCTGCGCGATCTTCGATCACGACGTTGGTGTCATCTCCGTTGTCGAGGAAGCCCAGTTTCGTGGACTCAACGTCCGCTTCTGGCGCGACGATGCAACCCGCACGATCACCATGCACGTCGCCACCACGCCCGACGGCGCATCGGAGATCAACCTCGCCAACGGCAACGCCTATCGCGTCCTCGACGCGCTCCGGCTTGCCGACGACAATCGCGGCAGCATACCCATTACCGAATTGCGCGATACTCTGGGTCAGCCTTACGTCCGCCGCGATCTAGGCCACCTCAATGATGGCCGTTACCTCGAGCGGTTCGACTCGCTCGCGGCTCAGGTCGCTACCAGTGACGAGATACGCATGGTCTGGGGATAGCCTCCCTCCAGTCACCATCGCGTCGGGGGGCATCGGGCTTCGCCTCGATGCTCCCCATTCTTTTGCCTCAATGGACCGAAGCATCGCCAGCTTCGGCCAGGCATTGAAAAGGGGAGCGCCTTACGGCTGCTCCCCTTTTTTGCTTGATGGGCTTGAGCCCGCTCCTGCGCTGACCCGCTACGCGGTCAGGCGCTTCACGGTCTCGTCGATCCCGAGCTTCTTGATCGCCCCGATGATGGCGCTGAACTGGGCTGGATCGGCCTTCATCAGCCCCGACTTCTCAACCTCCTTCAACAACCCCGATCGCTCGCGATCGGCGAGTTGCTTGCGACGCTCGTTGAGCCGCTGTTCATCGGCCTCAAGCTGCGCCCGTTCCTGCTCGATACTCCGTGCCATTCGACATGCCTTTTCTGATCGTGAACCAGCCTCCATGTTGTACGATGCCAGCACCTACCCAGCTGCACAATAGCGACAACCATACTCGCTCGCTGGTCCGGTTTTACCGGACCAGCATGGGGCGACGGACACTGCCCTGCGGCCAGGTCCGTCGTGGGGCGGGATTGCTCCGCCCAACCCCCTTCGGTCCTGCCCGATGATCGCCTGCCTGCGGCGCTTTCCCTCCCGGAGTCCGGTCCAATGATCGGACATCCAGCCATGATGCCACCACCACCGCGACAGTCCCTAAGGATTTGCACACCGTACGCGGCACGCCGCAGGTTAAGTGCCTGAAATACGGTCTGTTCACAGGGTGTGTCGTGTTCTCATGGTGGAAAAGCCTAGCCGGAGTTCGCTAACCCGTTGAAATGGCGTCTAGTTCGACGTTCTCGGCATGTAATACGTTTTCTATGGCGATGTCTGAAATCGCGTGTTAAACCTCCGGCTCCGAAATCCCCACCATCCACCAGTTGAGTGGATGGATCATGACTACACACCACGTCGGCTTCAGGCTTTCGAGTCAGGCTGTTGCGACCCTGGACAGCTTCGCGAAAGAGCGTGGATGCTCTCGCTCGGAGGCGTCCCGTTTAGTCTTTCATTTCGGACTTCCACTGGCGGTCGCGAGCCATTCATTCAACGTCAGTCGCGTCCTGCTCATCCTAGAGCAACTGTCGGCTTCGATGGACCTCATCGTTACCCGCGAGCATCCCGACTACGCGGAGAAGATCATCGACATCGCCCAGGAGCGCGTGGAGGTTCACCATGCGCAGCGGTGATATCCGGTTCAACGGTCAGGCGGCGACGGTAAAGCACCATTCAGCGCGGGGGCGGATCACCCGCAACTCCGGCAATTTCACCCGCGGTTCGCAGCTGCTTGCCAGCCAGTACAAGATGACCTGGGCGGGCCTCCAGGTGCCGATCTGGATCTGGCTCGGGACGTTCATCGTCCTGTTCAATATCTTCGTCTGGCTGGGCCTCGCCGAGCATGAGTTCCAGCTCGACCTGATGAAGCTCTACTCGGCGATCTGGACATGGGTCGGCGCGGACAGATTCCACCTTATCAACCTGACCCTGCCCAACGGCGTCGTGACGAAAGTTCCGATCGGTTACGTTCCCTACGAGCCCCATGTCGTTCACGCCTGGGCTAAAACCGTCAAAATCTTCCTGACGACGCTCGTCATGTCGGCTTTCATCGCCGCTCCGCTCATCATGTGGTTCATCATGTGGGCCAACAAGCGCGGCAGCGACATGCTCCAGGAACGCCATAACCGCGGCGCCCTGCTGGTCGAGCGAGATGTCCTCGTCAAAACCGTCAGCGGCCACAACCGGCGCAAGTTCCGAACCGAGTGCGCCGAGCACGAGCCCCCATACGTCCCGGAGCTGGTCGCCAAGGCTCCAATCCTCGATCGCATCGACCGGGGCATCCACGTTCCCTATACGATCGCCGGCATCCCCTATCCGTGGCGGCTCGAACAGAGCCATACCATGCTCATCGGCACCACCGGCACCGGCAAGACGACGCAGCTGCGCAGCCACGTCTCGCAGCTTCGTGCGCGCGGGCATCGCGCCGTCATCTTCGACCTTACCGGGGTGTTCGTGGAGACATTCTACAACCCCGAAACCGACGTTATCCTCAACCCGATGGACGAGCGTTGCGCGCCGTGGACGCTGTTCGACGAGTGCCGCAACTATGCCGACTTCGTGTCGGCCGCCTCGGCCCTCATCCCCTCGCATCCCGACGACAAGGAGCCGTTCTGGCAGAACGCCGCACGCATGCTGTTCATCGAGATGTGCCTGAAGCTTCAGGAGATGGGCGAGGCCAACAATGCCGCCATCGCGCATCACCTGATGCAGGCTGACCTGAAGTCGATCAACGCCAAGCTGGACGACACGATCGCGGCCCCGCTGACGACGGAGAAAGCGGCCCGCATGGCGGAGTCGATCCGATCAGTCCTGAACGTCAACGGACAGGCGCTGCGCTTCATGCCGGACCCCGTCCCGGGCGGCCCGCCCGCCTTCTCGATCCGCGACTGGATCGCGACCGACAATCGTGACGGCTCGATCATGTTCATTACCGGCTCGTACAATGACCTGGAGATGACCCGCGGCCTGTTCACGCTGTGGATCGACCTCGCGGTCAACAACCTCATGCGCCTGCCCAAGACGCGCGATCTGCGCACCTGGTATCTGTTCGACGAGGTACACGCGCTCCACGCGCTGCCCGGCATCGAGCATGGCCTCCAGTCGGCGCGCAACTTCGGAGGCGCGTTCGTCCTCGGCATCCACTCGTTCGACAAGCTGGTCGCGACCTATGGCCTGCAGAACGCGACCGCGCTCACCGGCCTCGCGCGCACCAAGCTGATCCTCGCCACCGCCGATCGCACGACGGCCGAGAAATGCTCCGAGTTCATCGGCAGCCGGGAAGTCCGTCAGATGGATGAGGCATACAGCTACGGCTACAACAATACCCGCGACGCCTCGACGCTCACACCGCGTACCGCGATCGAACCGCTGGTCATCCCCGACGACATCAACAACCTGCCGTCGCTCCACGGCTTCGTGAAGTTTCCCGACGGTTTCCCCGCTGCGCGGATCGAACTCAAGTACCGGTCCTATGCCGAGGTCGCGCCGGGGGCGGTTCCCCGCAAGAACTTCAAGCCGACCGAATACGTCTCGCCGGAAGACCGGCGTCGTCAGACCGCCCGGAACAAGGTCGCGGATGAGGGGGGTGAGGGCGGCCGGGAACATACCCCCACGCGGCCCGTGGGAGGCGTAGAGGCAAGGGAACGAGAACAGCCGGACCTGACCGCCGCTCAGCCCGAGAAGCCCCGTAGCGAGGCGGAGAAGGCGGCTGCGGCGATGGAGGTCACCGGGGCGCTGCCGGTGGTGATCGATCAGGTAACCGGGAAGGGCGTCACGACCAGCCCAACCGGCGCCGATGCCGTCCGCGCAGCGGAGCCAGCGGTTCCCGTCGCGTCCGAAAAGGTGCGCGACGCGCGGATCGGTCTGAGGCTTCCCGATCCGGGGGCGTCGCCAACGCTCACGGCAGGCCCGAACGCGCAACGCTCGGACGCCGAACGACCAATGAGTGGCTCTGATCTCGGTCGGCAAGATGGCAACCGCCATGAGGACCAAGCGACCCGTGAGTTGCGCGATGGGTTTGCGACGCAGCGCGATCCCGATCACCACCATCGTCATCACGGCCCGGATCATTCGCCGGAGATCGATGGCGACATGGACATGGGGATGTAGCCGATGCTGTCGGTCGCCTCCGTCAAATCCGCGTCCGGCGCGGCGCAGTATTTCGCCAAGGACGATTACTACACCGCCGAGCATTCGTCCGAGGCGACCGCCTGGGGCGGGGTGGGCGCGGCCGACCTTGGCCTCAAGGGCGAGGTGACCAAGGAGGATTTCGAGAAGATCCTCAACGGCGAGACGCCCGACGGCGATAAGGTCGGGCAGATCCCGGGTCGCCGGCTCGGCGTCGACTTGACCTTCTCGATGCCGAAGTCGGCGAGCGTCATGGCCTATGTCGCAGGCGATGCCCGTGTGCTCACGGCGCATATGAACGCGGTGAAGGCGACGATGGGCTGGGTCGAGAAGACCTTCGCGGAAGGCCGCACCTACGATCAGTCCAGGTCAGGGGATGCGGTGCGCACCGGCAACCTCGTCTATGCGCTGTTCCAGCACGACACGAGCCGCGCGCTCGATCCGCAGGGCCACATCCACGTCCTTATCGCCAACATGACCAAGATGGCGAACGGGGCATGGCAGGCGCTCCACAACCAGCAGCTCTGGAAGAACAACACCACGATCGGCGCGGCCTATCACGCCCAGTTTCGCGCCGAGCTGGCAAAGATCGGCTACGAAACAAGCGTCACCGGCAAGCACGGCCAGTTCGAGATCGCCGGCGTGCCTAAGGAGGTGATCGACACCTTCAGCCAGCGGCGCGCCGATATCCTGGCGAAAGCCGGCGAGCTCGGTGTCACCTCCGCCGAGGCGTTGCGCAAGGTGACCAACAATACCCGCGACGCCAAGCTGAACGTCGAGGATCGCGATGCCCTGCGCCAGGAATGGCGTGACCGGGCGGCCGCGCTCGGATTCGACGGCAAGGCACTGGTCGATGCCGCGCGCGAGCGTGCCGGCACTAGCGGCCTCGATGCCCAGCAACGACCGATGGAGCGCCTCGGTGACGTCCTGGCCAATATCCGCGAAAGCCTGGGCGAGTGGTTCCGATCCGCCGATCCGCTCGTCGCCAGCGGTCTCGACCGACTGCGCATCGCGCCGGTGGATCTGCGCGCCCAGCACGCCGTCGCCTCCGCGATCCGCATCCATGCCCAGCGCGAAGCCGCGTTCGCCGTGCCCGACATCACCCGGACCGCGCTCGACCTCGGGCTGAAGGGTGTCACCGCCGCGCATGTCGACGCGCGCGTCTCCGAGCTCATCCGCAACGAGAAGCTGATCCCGGGCAAGGAGGACCGGATCGACGGCGTCGTCACCCATGTCACGACGCCCGAGGCGCTCGCGACCGAGCGCGGTATCCTTGCCGAGATCGAGCGCGGCAAGGGGGAGGGGCGGGTGATCGTCTCCGCCGACACCGTCATCGAGCGGATCAACGCCGCATCGGGCGACAAGGAACTCAACGCAGGCCAGATGGCGGCCGCGACGATGGCGCTGACCTCCGCCGATCGTATCGTCGCGGTCCAAGGCGTCTCGGGCGCCGGCAAGTCGACCATGCTGGCGAGCGTCGCGCGCAACGTCGAGCAGGAGGGCGGCAAGGTGGTCGGCCTCGCGCTCATGAAGGCGACCGCCGATCGCCTCGGCGCGGAAGCCGGGATCGAGAGCCGCACCGTCTCCTCGTTCGTCCACAGCTATGCCCGCCACGCGCTCGCTGGGAAGGGAGCGGGCTATGACGGCGCGCGCGACGCGCTCGCCGGCACGACGCTGATCCTCGACGAAGCCTCGATGGTGGGTTCCGACCAGATGAAGCACCTGGTCGGCATCGCCAATGCGCTCGGCGTCGATCGCTTCCTGATGATCGGCGATCGCCAGCAGATCACCGCGGTCGACGCCGGCAAGGCGTTCGCGCTCGCGCAGGCCGGCGGGATCACGATGGCGCGGATGGACGAGAATCTGCGCCAGCGCACCGAGCAGCTGCGCACCGTCGCTGCGCTGACCAACCGTGGCGAGGTGCGCGAGGCGATGGCGATGCTCGGCGACAAGGTCACCGCCAACCCCGAGCATGTGAAGGCCGCGGCCAAACACTGGCTGGGCCTAACCACCGAACAGCGCGAGACCACCGCGATGTTCTCCTCGGGCCGCGTCGCCCGCGCCGAGCTCAACGTGCGCATCCAGGACGGCCTCGCCGCAGAGGGGGCGCTGAAGGGCGAGGGCGTCGTTACGCCCGTCCTCGACAAGGTCAACGTCACGCGTGAGGAACTGCGCTACGCGCATACCTACAAGCCGGGCCAGGTGATCGACCTGCGCCATGCCATGCGCGAACTCGGCCTCAGCCCCGGCACCTATGACGTGCTCGGCGTCGACGCGAAGGGCCGCGTCCAGGTCCAGATCGGCAACCGGGTTCGGACCTTCGATCCGCAGAAGATATCGCCGGTCGACAAGACCGATGCGATGCAGCTCGCGCAGCGCGAGGAGATCCGGCTGCACGAAGGCGACAGGATCCGCTGGACGCAGAACGACAAGGACCGCGGCCTCAACAACAACGACATCGCCCGCGTCGTCTCGGCCGACCCGTCGGGGATCAGGGTCGAGGCGAGCGACGGCACGCTCCACGAGCTGAAGGCGGGCGATCCGATGATGGAGCGGATCAGCCTCGCCTACGCGCTCAACATGCACGCGGCGCAGGGCATCACCACCGATACCGCGATCGCGGTGATGAGCCACAAGGAATCTAACCTCTCCAACCAACGCCTGTTCAACGTCACCGTTACGCGCGTCCGCGACGACATCCAGCTGTTCACCGACGACCGCGAGAAGCTGACCGCCGCGATCGAGCGCAACGAGGGCAACAAGACCTCGGCGCTCGAAACCACCGGCGCGCTGACGATCGATCCCGATCGCGGCGCTGCCGGCACAGCGGCGAAAGCAGGCGCGGGCGAGACGTTCAACCCCTCGCTGCCGCCCGACCTCGATCGCGGACCGGAGAAAGTTGGGGGCGAGCCGAGCGCCGACGTCAGCCAAACCGTCGAGCGGCAGCCGCCCGATTTCAAGAACGATCCCTCCCTTGCAGCCGCATCGCTGCGGATCGGCGTCGAGAAGCCGGAAATCGAACTTCCCTACCCCGAAAAGGACATCGGACTGGAGCTATGAGCATGACCACGTCGCCACCGACCTGGGATCAGGTGATCGCCACGAAACATTGGCACGCCTGCGATCTCGACACCCATACGCTCGCGCAATGCAGCCAGCTCGCGCGGCGCGACGATGCGCTCGACTGGGGCGGCGAAACGCTCGCGATGGCCGCGATATTCGGCCTGACCTACGTCTTACTCCTGCCGCTCACCCGCGCGCTGCGTGCCCTCCGGGTCCGGCCCGAGCCAGCACGATGAGCCTCGCCGACCGCGACTATATGCACGGGGCTCCCCGCATCGGCCGGACCTCGCGGCTCGACACGCCGCCCTGCGATGCGATCGAGGGCGCGTCCGAGCATCTCCAACAGGCCCGCAGGAAGCCCGTGGAGCCACGGTCAACCGCGCCGCGCGTGCTCGTCCCCCTGACGCGCCGGCTGCGTCAGGCGGGGCTCCTGGCGGCCGTGGTGGCGGCTTTCACCTTCGCCTGGGCGGTCGGATGCGGAATCGTCAGCGCGTCGCTCCACACCGATGGTGGAATTTTCGTTCCGCCCGCAACCCAAGGTACGCCCGGTGGACGGTAGTTTCCCTTTTCGCTTCCGGCGCCAACCCGAGCCGACGCACGCGACCCTCACGATCGCCGAAACCGCGGATCTGACGGCAGCGGCGCTTGAAGCGGTCCGCGCCGGTGACGGGGGCCGGCTCGCGGTATTCGGCGATGGCGACGCGATCGCCGAACTCGCCGACCAGGTCCGCGACCAGCTGATCGACCCCGCGCGCGGCAACTGGGACTTCTTCGCAGACCATCCGAGCGACTATGCACGCTCGTCCGCGATCGAAGCGTTCCTTCCCGACGATCCTGACGTTTGCTCGGGCTACACCTGCGCTTCGCGCTATGTGCTGCTCCGCGCGATCCAGCATGCCGGCGATGAACCTGGTGCGACCCTTTCGGCCGTCCGCGATCTGATACGGGATCTCCCGCCAGAAGCCGTCGCAGAGGCGGCGGGACACGATTCTGGAAACGGTCACGCCCTGCGTTGGGGAATGACCGTGCTGGCCGGCGTGCGACGAGCGACCCACGCTTTCGCCGACCACGACCGGCTGATGCCCAGGATCTCCATCGCGCGCTGGCTGGCAGGATCGGCGTCGACCATCCTGTTCGTACGACGCGAACCTGGACTGACTTCGAGCGAGGTTGTCGCCGTCGAGGCCTCGCTGCGCGATCACGCGATGCTGTCCAGAATGGACGTGTTTCCCCTGGCTCTCCCCTCGCAGTCGATGGAGGTGGTCGATGGGCATCGATGATCGCGACTATATGCGCGATCGCTACCGCAAGCGGCAGGGGCTCGATCCCGGTGCGACGCAATGGAACGATCGCAAGGCACGGGTCGAGCTGAACCGCTTCGGGTTCAGGAAATCGGTGCCGCTGGGGAGCGCGAGCTGGATATCTGGCGGATCGAAAGGGTCGTGGTTCGAAGCCAGGAACAGGGGCCACGATTATCAGCGCGGTCGATGGCGGCCCCGCCCGCGCTTCACGCCGGCCCCTTACTGGCAGGCGCTGGGCGTCGGTGTTGCCATCGCACTGGTCCTTGCGGCCTGGGCCGGGCAGGGCCAGATCAAGCGCGCAACCTCCAGCCTGTTCGCGTCAATCGTGGGGACGAACACCGGTTTTCCGGAATCGGGAACGGTCGCCGTCTCCTCCAGCGTCGACCTGCGAACCGTCAGAAGCCACCTGACCATTCAGGGTGGGGCAGACAATAGCATCGTCCAGCTGCTCGATCCGGCGACGGCGAAGAACCGGCTGTCGGTCTATGTCCGCGCCTTCGAGCGTGTCACCGTGCCAGCCCCGCTCGGCCAATATCGCGTCCGCTTCATCCACGGCCGCGAATGGGCAGATTCTCGGACCTTCTTCGGCAAGGGCACGCTGCACGACGAGGTTGCCGGCGTGATGCTGTTCACGCGACGGGTCGGGCACACGCTCGATCTTCGTCTGGGGGCCGACAGCAATCTCGTGGTCCGGCGCATCGCCGCCAAACCGGCCTCGATCCAGTGACACTGTCCTTCATCCACGCGCGGGGATTTCGCATCGCACCGCCAGGACCGGCCCCCGCGCGCCGGCACGGCGATCAACCGGGACAGGAGACATGAGCAACTGGGATTTCGAGGAAATGGGCGAGTTCGGCTCGGATGCCGACGCAGACCGCTGGGCGAAGCGCAACAACATCGCCCCGCAGGATGTCCGCATTCGCCGCAAGGGGGACGGGGTTGAGCTGGAGGTCCGGCGCTCGGCGCTGGGCGACAGCAGCGCCCGCCACGATGACCGTCGCGACGGCCGACGCAACGGTTTCTTCTGAAAACGGCCAGGGAAGGAGTACACACGATGAAACTGAAGATGATCGCCGCGCTGGGGCTTGCCGCCCTCTCCGTGGCCTTGCCGTCGGCCGCCAGCGCGCAGTCGTCGGCGCCGGTCCTGCCCGCGATGGCGAGCTTCGCCGGAAGTCATGCCGGCACCGATGCCGCGCGCGAGGTCGAGGCGAAGAAGGCGCGCTATCGCGCGCACGCGCTTCACAACGGCAAATGCAAGGACTGCGCGGACTGTCCCGACTGCAAGGACTGTGACGAAGCCGCGAAGAAAGTTGCGGCGGACGAGGAGCGTGCCGGGATCTGCGATCCCGCAGCGCATGCGAAGAAGGCGGGCGCCGGTGCTTGATCGCACCCGCATGCTCGTCGTGACGGCCGCGCTCGCGGCCGTCACACCTTCAATGGCCCACGCCCAGAAGCTGGGGCAGGGCGGCACCGGCGTCGACGAGACGACCGCCGTGCCGCAATGCCAGGTGCCGCTCGGCGTTGCCGCGCTGGTTGAGGAGAAGGCCGCCAACCCGGCCGATGGCCTGTCGCCGCAACTGCAGGCGCTCATGCGCATGGCGGAGATGCAGAACGGCGGTTCGACCGCGCGCGTCGACGCGCTGCCACTGGTCAAGCTGATGATCGCGCGATCCAATTGCTTCCGCGTCGCCGATCGCGGCGAGGCGTTCAGCGCGCTCGAACGCGAACGCGCGATCAATGGCGGGACTGCCACAACCCGGCCTGTCACCAAGGCGGATTATCTGATCGAGGTGAAGGTGGTCTATTCCGACGCCAAGTCGCGTGAGAGCGGGGGCGGGGTCGGCGGTGTGTTCGGCGGGGCGGTCGGGCTCAAGTCGAAGACACTCGAAAGCCAGGTGCTGATGACGCTGGTCGACGTGAACACCGGCATCCAGGAAGCGGTCGCCAGCGGGTCGGCGCGCAAGAAGGATATCGGCGTCGTGGGCGGTGGGCTGTTGCTCGGCCTTGGCGTGGGTGCGCTCGGTGGAAGCTACGCCTCGACCGACATCGGCAAGATCACCACGCTGGCGACGCTCGATGCGTTCCGCAAGCTGATCGAGGATGCACGGCCACGGCTCGAGGCGAGGCTGGTGCCGGCCAAGCCGCCCGCAATGGTGCCTCCCGCCTCCGCGCCGCTACCGGCGCAGGCGGTTCAACCGCTGCCGCAGCCAAATCCGGGAACGCCGAAACGATGATCCGCAAGAAATCGACCCGCGCGGCCGAGATCGCATTTGCCGACGAAGTGATGGCGTCCGACGAGTTCGCGGCTCTCCCCGAGCGCGTGCGATCGACGGTGCGGAACCATCGCCAGGGGATGCGGGGCGAGCGCGAGACCGCCTATATGCTCGATCACCAATTCGGGCCTGACAACGACCGCAACCTGCTTATCCACGATCTGCGCCTGCCGGACGGGCAGGGCGGGTTCGCGCAGTTCGATCATATCCTGCTGTCGCGGGCGTCGCGCACCGCCTCGATCTTCGAATCCAAGAACTACTCTGGCCGGATCTCGAAGAACGAGCATGGCGAATGGATGGTCTGGTATCGCTCGCAACGTCAGCCGCAGAACATCCCCAATCCGGTCGAACAGGCCAAACGACAACGCAAGGTGCTGCAGGCGTGGCTGAAGCGAAAAGGGCATGACAGGGCGTTCGCGGAGGTCGGCGTATTCGTGTCCGTTCCGCCCACCGCGATGATCGACCGTTCCAAAATCGGCAGCGACGAGCCGATCTACAAATGCGACAACCTTTACAAAGCCTGGGTGCCGTTCGGCGGGTCATCGCCCCTGGGACGAATGTTTTCGACCGGCGTCACCGCCGCGCAGATGGTCGAGATCGCCGACCAGCTCATCGCCGACCATGTCCAGGAGGGCGATATCTATACCCGCCTCGGCATCGTTCCTGACAGCACGGACGCCGCCGATACGTCTCATACCGGCGACCCGTCTGGGCCGATCAACATGCCCATCGTCCAGGCCGCGTCTGTGCCGGAATTGCCGCCGTACGTCGAGGCAGAGCCTGTCACTGTTCATCCGGCGCAAAGTCCCTCCACATCGGTAGCGGTTGAATGCACCGTTTTGGAGGTATCGCCCCCTGCCAAGGCGGTTCCCGTCAAGGCGGGCGCACCTATCGAGGTATGCGCCGGGATCGTCGAGCGGACACTGCCAGATGGCCGCATCGCATTCCGGGCCGCGCGCGACGATGAGATCGGCAGGGAGGTTCTTTCCGCGTTGTGCAAGGGCAAGGCGATCTGGAACCCGAGATTCTCCAACTGGATCTGCGTGCCCGACGTCGCCGACGTGATCCGGGCTGCACTTCCCGATGCGATCAGGGTCGGCCACGTCGCATGAATATGATCAGCCTGCCCCGGCCCGAATGCCCGTATTGCCATGAGGCGATGCGCCGCTGGCCGCTGGGGCAGCACATGCTGGTCTGCGACACCTGCCGCCGTCCGATCGTGCGCTACCTCGCTGCGCCCTCGCGTCGGATCTTTCGGCTGCGCCCGCTCTACAGCGTCATCAACGCCATCGCGCTGTTCATTCTGGTCGCGACCTTTCTCGCCATCGTGATCGCCCGCGCCGACATCCGGCATATCATGCTGGCCGTCGCGATCCCCATCGCGATGTTCGGCGCGAGCGATATCGGCGATGGCTGGCTGTCCTGGCGTACCTCGCTCGATCGAGGGTGGAACCACCTTCGCAAGGGTCGCAAGGCGCGGCTGATCGGGCTGGCACGCGCAGCGTTCGGCATCGCCGGCTGTGCTGTCGCCATCTTCGGGCTACTTGCCTACGGCGACATGACCACTCCACGAAAACCGCTTGCCCATCAGGCTGGTCGGCCATGATTCCCTTCTGCCTGATCCTGGGCGACAGCACCGCGGTCGGCACGGCGCAGGCATTGGCAGCACAGGGCATACGCTGCGAGGTTCATGCGCGCGTGGGTGCCGGTTCGGCCGAGATCGAGCGGCGGGTGAGGGGCGCTTCGGCCGCCACCGTCGCCCTCATCGCACTCGGGTCGAACGATGCCGCCAGTCCGGCGCTCCCAACCAACCTTCTTGCGCTCAGGCGGCGAACCACCGCCGTCAAGGTGGCCTGGCTTGCCCCCTACGACCTGCGCGCGTCATCCATTGTCACGTCGATCGCGGCACGTTTCGGCGACACCGTCATCCCGCTGCGGGCGCAACCGAGCCGGGATGGCATCCATCCGGTCAGCTATCGCCCCGTCGCCAAGTCGCTGCGGTGGGGGGCGGTCGCCCCCTTCAGAGCCGGCGTAGCGCCGGCGCCGATCGCGCGCGCGACCGTGCTGGTGATGAGCAGCCCACTCGGGTCGTGATCGCCATCTTCATGCCGCGAGCATCGGTCGCCGGAACCGAACGGCTCGACTCAATCCCGCTGGAACAAATCCGGCCCATATGACAGGCTGAACGTCATGGACCATCGCATCACCCACACCTGCGGCCATGAGCAAACCCATTTCATTGCCGGGTTCGCGTCGCAGCAGGAGCGCAAGGCCACCTGGCTGCGCACGACGGTCTGCGGCGCGTGCTACCGCAAGCAGCGCCAGGAAGAGAACGAGCGCGACGCCGCGGCCTCGCAACAAGCCGTTGCCCATCTGTCGCTGGCGCCGCTCAACGGCTCGGAACGACAGGTCAGCTGGGCAACGACCATTCGCGCGAAACGGATCGCCTTGCTGCGCAAGGATCAACCTCTCGATAGCGTCGAAACCGGCGCGGCGCTGCTCGGCATCGCGGACGCCAAATGGTGGATCGACAACCGCGACGCGACCGACGCGCAGTTGCTCGCCTCGGCAGGGGTGGCTCAGGCTCCCGGCTGAACCGGCGTCGTCACCGCATTCTTCAGCGGCGCGGGCTTCTTGCCGTCAGGCAGCGTCCTGCGGAGGTGCTCGTGGACGATCGCAGCCGAGAAGGGCTTCGGGATGAACGTCGCCTTCTCGGGCATGTCACCCGGATTGGGACGGATATTTGTAGGGGCTTGCAATCGTAGCGGTGTCTGCTCGCCAACAGCGCTATTTCCTGCTCACGCTATCTGCCACTGGCGCGTGGCACCGTGCTCGAATTAGCTGCCAATGTGCTCGCCATCATCCGGCGCTGCTCGCAAACGAGGCGTCGCACTCACGTTATCTGCCAACAGCTTCGACCGCCAAGGGGAGGTCGATCAGACGGCCATAGGTTGTCCCGTTTCTCCATCTGCACCGGGCAGTTTCGGGAAAAGCCAATCGGGAACACATTTCGGGAAAATGGCGCCCTCGTTGCCATCGAGCGCGCCTTCCCGCCGTCAGCCGTCCCACGCGACCTCGTTTTCGGGAAAGGGGCTATCGGCTAGGGCACCTTACCAGATTGAACAGCCGCCCCTCGATGCTCCCCGGCAGAACCTCTCCCCCGATCTCGCCGTGGTCGCCACCAACCATGGCTCTAAGATGCAAACGATCGCCGTTTAGCTGAAAACCCATAGTCACAGCATCGGGTAGGCGTTTAGCAGTTCGTTTCTCGGCGGCGTTCTTTATCTCTTCAGACGGCTCGACGGTCAGCATCGTATCTCTTGGCGGTGCATCACCAACCGTGACGATCTTACCGAAGTCCATGCTGCCGTCTGGATAGCGCATACGTATCGTGCGGTCTGCGAACGTGGTGAACTGACTAGCGCAAGCCTCCAGAGTATTGGACCATTTCGAGCTAGCCATTTGGTCGAAAGTGGCACTTCCGCTGGACCCACATGCCGACAAGGCAAGCGATGGTGCTAGAAACAAGATGGCGCGCATTGTGCCAGTTAGAGGCGATAGCCTTCCCACGAGGTTAAAGCGTGGTCGTTGGAGTGAAGCTGATGCGTGCTCGTTCCCGGTTCACCATCCATTGTGAGACGGCGGGCGCTCAACAGCGAACTGCCCGCCGACCGGCTTCGCTCATTCGGGAGAATTGCAGACCGCCTCGATGTTGATCCCGTCCGGATCATGAACGAAGGCGGCGTAATAGTTTTCGTGATAACGCCGGATGCCAGGCGCGCCGTTGTCGGTGCCGCCCGCCTTGAGCGCTGCGGTGTAGAATGCATCCACCTCCGCGCGCGTTCGCGCCTTGAACGCGAAATGGGTGGCTTCCCCGACCCGTGCGTTACCTACGATCCAGAACAGCGGTTTGTACTGCCGGCCGAAACCGTGGATCGTTCCTTGCGTCTTTTGCTGCTCACCGCCTTGTTCAGCGTTTTCAGGCGAGAAGGTGTGCAGGAGTTTGAGCCCAAGGGGCGCCAGCGCCGCCTCGTAGAATGCCTTCGATCGCGCCGCGTCCGACACGCCAATGTTCAGGTGATCGATGATGGTGTCTTCAAAGGGGTTCACCGTCCAGGCTCCTCGATTTGTTGGGTGGATCCAATGTAGCGTGGTGCTACTGACAGCGTTCTGTCAGTAGTGACGGGGAGCGAAGACCTCACATGCGTCGTGCCGATCGCCTGTTGCAGATCATCCAAATCCTGCGCCGTGCGAATGCGCCGGTGACGGCCTCTGAACTGGCTGGAGAACTGGAGGTCGTGCCGCGGACGATCTACCGCGACATCGTCACGCTCCAGGCGTCGCGCGTGCCGATCGAGGGCGAAGCAGGCTTGGGCTACGTCCTGCGAACCGGCTACGACCTCCCGCCCCTGATGTTCAATTCGGGCGAGATCGACGCGATCGTTCTGGGACTGGCAATGGTGATGGAACGCGGCGACGCCGATCTTGCGCGGGGGGCGGAGGACGCTTTGGCCAAGGTGCAGGCAGTCGTCCCGCCCGACGTGCTGCACCAGATTCGGATTGCCAAGCTGCTGGTCCCGCATCCGCTGGAGGACGGCGTCAGCTTCGGAGATCACATTCCCCAAATCCGTGCAGCGATCCGCGAAGGGCGCAAGCTGCGTATCGACTATCAGGACGCGAAAGGATCACCTACGACGCGGACGATCTGGCCGCTTGGCCTGTACCTCTTCAGCCATGTAACGATGATCGGCGCATGGTGCGAAGTCCGAGGTGACTACCGCGCCTTCCGCGCGGAGCGGGTCAAGGGCTGCCGACCGCTGGATGACCATTTCAACGGACGCAACGGGGCGATGATGGCCGAGTTTGTCGCCCGCTTTCAATCCCAGCAGACGCCGGTGCTGCAACCATTTCCAAGCGGTTGCCCGTCCGACAGTGAGACGACGCCTAATCTTCCCAATTGACCATCCCAAGCGGGAATGAGGCGACTGGACCTAACTGCCACCCTTCACCGGTTGATTGGTCGCCTCGGCCAGCACCTCGGCCAACTCCTCGATGGAATAGGGCTTGCGCAGCAACCGCAACCCCTTGGTGCCTTCCTGCGCCAGGACATTGCTGTACCCGCTGGTCAGCACCACCGGGAGCTGCGGATGAAGCCGGGCTATCTCGTCCGCCAGTTCGATGCCTGAGCGTCCGGGCATGACGACATCGGTAAAGACGGCATGATAGCGATCGGGCGAACGGTCCAGCTCGACGAGCGCCGCATCGGCATCCGCGACCCAATGTGAGCCGAGGCCCAGTTCCGAGAGCGCCTGGGTAGCGAACTCGCCCACTTCCCGATTATCCTCGACGACGAGGATGCACGTCCCCGCTTCCAGAGGCTGGAGCGATAGACGTTCGGCAATGTCTGCCGGCTTTTCCGCGGTCGCCAGCGGCAGGTAGAGCGTGAACGTCGTCCCACGTCCCACCTCGCTATCGACCCCGACATCGCCCCCGGATTGCTTGGCGAAACCGAACACCTGGCTGAGGCCCAGCCCTGTACCGTGGCCTACACCCTTGGTGGTGAAGAACGGCTCGAAAATCTGCTCAATCCGTTCCGCGAGGATACCAGTGCCGATATCGGCGATGGAGATGGCCACATGATCCTGTTGGATCGCGGCGTGATTGCGCAATGCCGGCAGTTCGCTCACCATCTCGACCTTGATGGCGAGACTGCCTTCGCCGTTCATCGCGTCGCGCGCATTCACCGCCATGTTGACGATCGCGGTGTCGAACTGGCTGGGATCGGCCAGCACGAGCGTCGGCTGCTCCGGCAGGTCATAGCGGGTTTCGATTCGTGATCCCGTCAGCGTCGGCAGCATCCCTTGCAGGGACGCGATGCTCGCTGCCGCATCGAAGACCTGCGGTTGCAAGGTCTGGCGGCGGGCGAAGGCTAGCAACTGGGCAGTGAGCTTCGTCGCGCGGTCGGCCGTGTCGGCGATCGCATCGACATACCGGACGCGCTTCTCGTCGCTGAGGCCCGGCCGTCGCAGCAGATCGACCGAGCCGCGGATGACGGTCAGCAGGTTGTTGAAGTCGTGGGCGACACCGCCGGTGAGCTGGCCGACCGCCTCTACCTTCTGCGACTGGCGCAGCGCATCCTCGGTCTGACGCAGCACCTCGTCCGCCTCGCGCGAGGCGGTCACGTCGCGACCGATCGCGAAGATTTCGCCGCGATCGGGGGCTGCGGCCCACGATATCCAGCGATAGCTGCCGTCCTTGTGCCGGAAGCGGCAGACGTAGGGCGGCAGCTCGCCGACCTGCGCGATGGCGAGCGCCCGGGCTGTGGATGCGACATCATCGGGATGGATGAAGTCCGTGGCGGCACGGCCGATGACCTCGACCTCCTCGTAGCCGAGGATCGTCATCCAGGCGGGGTTCGCCTGAGAATAGACGCCTTCGGTGCTGGCGACGACGATCAGGTCAGGCGATGCGCTCCACAACCTTTCCAGCTCTGCGGTGCTGACCTCAACCTGCTCAGCCAAATTGACTGCCTCGTCGCGAAGCTGCCTCTCTCGCGACATCCGCTCGCTGTCGTCCAGCATGGCTCCGATCATGCGCAGGGGATCGCCGGCATCGCTACGGATGACGAAGCCGCGATCCCGGATGTCGGCATAGCTGCCATCGGCACGCCGGAACCGGTAGCTGTCGGCCCAGTCCGTGCCTCCGCCATCAATGACGGCATGGATGCTGGCATCGATCCGGCCGCGATCCTCGGTGTGGATGTGGTCGATCCACCAATCGCCTGTCGGTTCGACATCGGCAAGGCGATGCCCATAGGACCGCTCGATCGCCTCGTTCCAGGTGACGTGATTACGCACCAGGTCCCAGTCCCAGATCGCATCGTTGGTCGCGCGGTTGGCGAAGCGCAGCCGCTGCTCGGTTTCGCGCAGCTTCGCCTCCGCGAGCCGCGCGTCGGTGACGTCGTGGATGGTGCCGATCAACCGTGCGGCGCGACCATCCTCGAAGAACGTCTGCCCGCGTGCGGCGATGTGGCGCAGCTTGCCGTCCTCGATCCCGATCGTGCGGTACTCGGTCTCGAACAGGCCATCGCCTGCGGGATCGAGCGACGACTGCACCGCGGCGTCGGCACCGGCGCGATCGTCGGGGTGGACGCCCCGCAGGAACGCTTCCTGGTAGCTGACCGGCGCTCCGGGCGGCAGGCCGAACAAGGCCCGCGCGCCATCGTCCCAGGTCAGAACGTCGTGGATCAGATCATAGTCGAACGTGCCGAGGCGCGCGGCCGTGGTCACGACTTCCGCGGTGCGCCGCGCATCCTCGAGCGCGACCTTCGTCTCGTGCTCGGCGGTGATGTCGCGCACCGCCTTGACGAAGCCGGGATCGTCGGCGCCGAGCAGCGGCGTCATCGCGCCGTGCGCGTAGAAGCGGCTGCCGTCCTTGCGGATATGCCAGCGCTCGTCCGAGGCGCGGCCTTCCTTCCGCGCGATCCGGAACTCGCGATCGGGAATGCCCGCCTCGCAATCCTCCGGCGTGAAGAAGCGATCGGCGGGGCTGCCGAGCATCTCCGCCTCGGTCCACCCGAAGATGCGCTCGGCGCCGGCGCTCCAGCTCGTGACGATGCCGTCGGCGTCCATCGCGATGATGGCGTTGTCGATCGCGGAGTCGACGATCGCTTGATACCGGTCCTCGGTCGCCTGGAGGCGTCGCGACGCATGATCCATCGCCATCGCGTGATCGCGCTCGCGGATGGCGTCGCGGTTCTCGATCAGCTCGACGACCTGCTCGGCAAGCAGCGACAGCGCCTCGCGTTGCGCCGCGTCCAGCCCTCCCGGCCGGGCCGCGGTGTCGATCGCGCAGAGGCTGCCCAGCGCTTGGCCGTCTTGGGTGACGAGCGGCGCTCCGGCATGGAAGCGCAGATACGGTGCGCCGGTCACCAGTGACATCGACGCTGTGCGCGGATCGGCCGTCAGGTCGTCGATCTGGAACACGTCGCGCTGGCGAATGGCGAGCGCGCAGACGGACGTGTCGAGCGCCGTCTGGTCGATGTCGACGCCGCCCCTCGCCTTGAACCATTGCCGGTCGACGTCGACCAGGCTGACCAGCGCGATCGGCACGCGGCAGATGTTCTGCACCAGCGCGACGATCCGGTCGAACTTCCGGTCGGTCGGCGTGTCCAAGATGTCGTGCCGGCGAAGGGCCGCCAAGCGATCGGTTTCGTTCGTTTCCGGCCTTGCGCCGGCTTCCTCTTGTCGTGTCGGCACTGCTCGTCGTTACCGTTGGAAAGGAGGGTCGTGGATGGCGATCCATCGCAGCAGCCCCCCGCTCGCCCGCGACCGCCGACATCTAGCAGCGAATGAACAAACGGCCAACATCTTCGCCGTTTCGACCGCACGGGTGAAGGGGGTGAGGCCGGACAAGCGGCTGAATTAATGACTATGGCCGGGCGCCTAACGCCCCTAACCTGCGTTACCAAGCTCCAGGTCGGAGCCGGTGAATGTGTCACGTACTGATTATCGAAGACGAACCGTTCATCGCCATGAACATCCAGACCATGCTGGAGGAGGCGGGTGCCACCTCGTTCGACTTTGCGGTGACGGAGGCAGAGGCGGTTGCTGCCGCGCTCGCTCACCCGCCCGGGCTGATAACCTCGGACGTAAATCTGGTTGAAGGCACCGGACCCGCGGCTGTGGCCCGGATTCATGCCCGCCTCGGAGAGATGCCGGTCATTTTCATCAGCGCGACGCCTGCCGAGTGCCACCCCTGCAATCCGCCGGGGATCATTCTCGGCAAGCCGGTCCGGGAAAGCGAGCTGAAGCACGCGTTTCGTCAGATGGTGTAGGTGGAGACGCCTAGCGTCATCGGCTATTGCCAGATCGACAGCTCGCCCCAGTCCGCGGCTTTCGCCAGAATGCACCGCCCCTTGCTGAAACCGTCCATCCAGCTCAGACGCAACATGATTTCCGAATGGTCAATCGGACAGTCGATAGCCGTTCCCTTGCGCAAGGCGCCAAGCGACTGCCCAGCGGCAAACGCGTCGTTCATTCGGGCGAGAAGGTTGAGCATAGGGCATCGTAACCGGCGACGCTGCGACATCCAACCCTTGGGTAAAGCGCACCTTTATGGGTGACGGCCATCACCCGGTATGAGTTGTGGGAGGCCACACACTTTCCCAATTTACCATCCCAATGGGAACGCGCCAGCCGTCTCGCTGGCCCTTCCAAGTCGAGAAAATAACATCTGATGTCTCGTTGGATAGTTAATCGGTCGCAGTCACACCATGACCATGTTCTTCACACAGCCGCTCTAATTCATCTACCCACGGCTGACTTTCAAGATAGGTGCTGGTTCCAATATCGGCATCAGTAGGAACGATGTCATTGGTCAGGCTGAGGTTGCGCGGCGACAGATCAAGGTTATCTTCACCTGCGAACCATCGAATGACTCGATCGCCTTCACGCCAAATGACCCACACTGCTTCAGTGTCCCGAGGTCCTCGGGTCAGGCCTAGAACACAGGCATGGGTGTCGACGCCGGGGGCTTTTTGGTGTAGGTATGATTCTACGACTTCCTTATACTTGGAAAAGTGTGATCGCTCCTCAAGACCGAATGGCTTGTACTCGGAGAAATATGAATGGCGAACCTTTTCTTGACTACAAGCAGTTACAAGGGTCGCCATTGTCACTGACATGCAAAGCCAGATATAGCTCTCTAGACGGCATTCCCGCATCGCCATTACGACCCTTGTTAATTGCAGCCGCCAACTACGCGACCGTATAGACCAGGCTGACCATCTTCGTCCTAATTTCCGAAACTCGATCGAGTTTTGGGAAGCAGCGGCTTAATTCGAGCTGAAAAACGGGCCATCGCAATCAGGTGGTAAGGGTGCTGCGAGTCCAATCGGCGGCGAGGCACTGCCGCCGCCACCTAGCGACACGTAGGAGCCAACAGCGTATCGACGCCCGTCGCTCGTAACAACGAACTGCCCACTACCTTCCTTTACGAGGCGCGACCCGAGCGGCCAGATAACCAGCGCATCGCCGATCCGTATACAGCCGTCGCGAACCGTCAGCCTGCCCTTGGCAAGGGCGGTCAGGGCTATGTCTGGAGTGAAGGAGCGAACAGGAAGATGCAGCGCGATGGGCTTGGCCGCGCAGCCAGCGCAGGCGAGTATCGCGACGATCAAAAGGTGAGGTTTCATAAAGACACTTTGGAAGCTCTTTAGGATCGGTTGAAATTAATCAGGTTGTTAAATAAGTGAAGCGTAGGTCAAGCGTGTTCGCCGGACCTGGATGATTCTGGCCTATTAAGTCGTGAAACGCCTGAGCGTCTTCCCGAAGAATCGCAGGCCAGTCCTTCGGTTGATTGCCATGCGCTGCACTACAGGCAGCCCCCACCATCAACGCTATGCCAAGAATGGAACAGACCTGTTGCCGCACTATGCCCCCTATGCGTGATATGGCGGCGTGCAGTATGTCATGATCGACCGGAGCATCAAAATCACTGGACTTTGAGCCGCTTATGGCGAGCCGCAGCGCTCGGGTGTCCGGAAACGGACATCTGACGGTACTTCCCAAAAAAGCGAACGGCAGCGGGACGGTCAGCTCATTCCCGTTAGGATCTCAATCGGAAATGGCTGCTGACCCATGTCAGCATTCGAGCGGGTCAAGGCAGAACAGCTCTTCGACGGGACGTCCGAGCAATTGAGCAGCCTTCAACGCAAGTAAGGGGCTGTCGGAACCAACTTCGACGAGCTGCCAACCGAGCGTTTCGGCGCATGGAGGTCGGGCAAAGCCGTCAAAGACGCTCATTATTCGTGTCTCCCTTGCGCCGCGCCGACGACGGCTATCGGCCATTGCCACGGTTTGTACGCGCCGTTGCAAGCATCGCGGCCGTCGTGAGACAGCCCGCATTCTCACCGATCATGGGTTGCGAGAAAGCTGTCGCCTTCCCGCTTCAGCATCCCAATGGGGAAGCCTTGCCCGTCTCGCTGGCCGATCTCGAACGGCAGGGCTGCGGCCGCCCCGCTGGTCGTTCGCTTCTGGGAAAGATGAGTCGCCGCTTTTGGCTGCGGGTATTCATGACCACCCCCAGCAGGCGTTGTGCCGCGGGTTTGTGACACCTCGAAACCCGCGGAGAGCCGACTTCGAGAAGGTGGCTTCACAACCGGATGGTTGTGACACCTATTAGGCGGCAAGCCTGAGCACGTTACGGCCCTCATGCTTGGCTACGTAGAGCGCCTGATCGGCGCGTTTGAGCAACGTGTCGCACGCTTCGCCGGGCTCTGTTGCAAAAATCG
>NZ_DJDV01000108.1:0-3456 GCF_002431195.1 Sphingobium sp. UBA5915
TGGCAGATGCCGGTGCCGGGCGGCACAACCTTCAGATTGTCGAGTGTCCTCGCACCCCATTTGAGGAAGGCGTAGCGTTCGGAATTGCGCTCATATTCGATCTCGACATTGCGCTCGAATGCATGGCTGCTGCTGGCCTCGTCTGCCATGACGCTATGGTCGATGACGAGATGGATCGGCACTTGCGGATTGATGCGTGATGCATCAGCGCCCCAACGGTTCATCGTGTCGCGCATCGCGGCCAGATCGACGATGCAGGGAACGCCGGTGAAGTCCTGCATCAGGACGCGGGCGGGCCGGTACTGGATTTCGCGATCCGACCGTCGATCCTTCTGCCAGTCGACCAGTGCGCGAATGTCATCGACTGTCACGCTGGCGCCGTCCTCGAAACGCAGGAGATTTTCGAGCAAAACCTTCAGGCTGAAAGGCAGGCGGCTCACGTCGCCGAATTTCGCGGCCACCTTGGGCAGACTATAATAGGCAAATGTCTCCCCGTTGACGGTGAGCCGGTCGCGCGTGCCGAGGCTGTCACTGCCTGTCGCTGTCATCGAATATCTTTCTCTTGCTTGTGCGGCGCGTGTCGGCCTCCCCGACGCGCGCGAGCGCGGGAAGGCCAGCGGTCACCGGTCATCGACAGAATGTCGGCTCAGGTCTGAGGAATGCCTTCCGGCACGATCGTCTTCACGATCGACGCATCGAGTTCCTCGAAAGCGTGGAGCCCGATGGTGTCGTACAGCTCCTGGCGGGTCTGCATGCGCTCGACCTGGTTGTGCGTTCCGCCGTCGCGCTTGATGGCGGCATAGAGTTCAGCCTGCGCCTTGTTGGCGACACGCAAGGACGAGACGGGCCAGATCACCATCTTGTAACCCATCTGCTCGAACTCGGTCGCCGTGTAGAACGGCGTCTTGCCGAACTCCGTCATGTTGGCGAGGAGCGGCACGCCGGGCATGTCTTGCGCGAACTTCTCGAACATATCGCGCGTGATCAACGCTTCTGGGAAGATCGCATCGGCTCCCGCCTCGACATACAGCTTCGCGCGCGCAACTGCTGCATCATAGCCCTCGACCGCAGCCGCATCAGTGCGCGCGACGATGAAAATGTCACGGCTCGCCCTCTTGGCTGCCGCCACCTTGGCCGCCATGTCATGCGGCGGAACAAGGTTCTTGCCGTTCAGATGGCCGCATTTCTTGGGCAGGATCTGATCTTCAAGATGTACGGCTCCCGCGCCCGCATCTTCGAAGGTGCGGACCATGTGCATGGCGTTGAGTGCCTCGCCATAGCCGGTGTCGCCATCGACCAGGAGCGGCAGGCCGGAGGCGCGCACGATCTGGCGGATAAAGAAGGCGACTTCGTCCACAGTGATGATGCCGAGGTCGGGCAGGCCCATCGATGCGGTCATCGCCGCACCCGAAAGGTACAGTCCCTCAAACCCCGCCTGCTTTCCCTGGATCGCTGCCTGGCCGTTATGCGCGCCGGGAAGCTGATAGATGCCCGGACGGGCGAGCGCTTCGCGGAAACGCTGACCGGCGCTGGTGTTGGGAAGTTCGTCTGCAATCAGATAGGGCATGATGCCTCCTTAAGCGTGCGCTTCGCTACGTTCGGCGAGCGGCACGAATTCGAGATTTTCCGGGCCAGTATAATTGGCCGAGGGCCGGATGATCTTGTTGTCGACGCGCTGCTCGATCACATGCGCCGCCCAGCCGCTGGTGCGCGCGATCACGAAGAGCGGCGTGAACATCGCCGTTGGCACGCCCATGAGGTTGTAGGACACCGCCGAGAACCAGTCGAGGTTCGGGAACATGGTCTTGGCGTCCCACATCACGCTCTCGATCCGCTCCGCCACCGCGAACTGGCGCTGCGCACCGGCTTCGTCGGCCAGGCTCTTGGCAACACGCTTGATAACGACATTGCGCGGATCGGAGATGGTGTAGACCGGATGGCCGAAGCCGATCACGACCTCCTTGGCCTCGACACGGCGACGGATGTCGGCTTCCGCCTCGTCAGGCGTCGCGTAGCGCTTCTGGATCTCATAGGCGACCTCGTTCGCGCCGCCATGCTTGGGACCGCGCAGCGCGCCGATGGCGCCGGCGATCGCCGAATACATGTCCGAACCGGTGCCGGCGATGACGCGCGCGGCAAAGGTCGAGGCGTTGAATTCATGCTCGGCATAGAGGATCAGCGAGGTGTGCATGGCACGCACCCAGCTCGCCGACGGCGCCTTGCCATGGAGGAGGTGGAGGAAATGGCCGCCAATGCTGTCGTCGTCGGTCTCCACCTCGATGCGGCGGCCATGATGGGCGAAGTGATACCAGTAGAGCAGGACCGAACCGAGTGACGCCATGAGCCGATCGGCGATATCGCGCGCGTCGGGCAAGTTGTGGTCGTGCGTCTCGGGCAGGACACAACCGAGGGCGGAAACGCCTGAGCGCATCACATCCATCGGATGGGCGGCCGCCGGGATCGCCTCCAGCGCGCTCTTCACCGAATGCGGCAGGCCGCGCAGTCCCTTGAGCTTTGCCTTATAGGAGATGAGCTGCGACGGCGTCGGCAGTTCGCCATGCACCAGTAGATGCGCGATCTCCTCAAACTCCGCAGATTCTGCAATGTCGAGAATGTCATAGCCGCGATAATGCAGGTCGTTGCCCGACTTGCCCACGGTGCAAAGCGCGGTGTTGCCGGCTGCAACACCGGACAAGGCCACCGATTTCTTCGGCTTGAATGCTACTTCGGCCATAAATTCCTCTTGCGTCAAATAATACCGGCCGAAGCGGCGAGGCTCGGACAGTTGGTCAGTGGAAGGAAAAGGCAGCGGGCGAGCGCCGAAGGGCGAACTGCGCCATCAGGCTGACGCGGGGACGTGCGGATCGCCAGGATCGTCATGCCCGATATTCCCGCTGGCCCGTCAATGTCGTGAAGGTGAAGCGCCCGGTCGCTGCCGTCATGCGACCGCCATCTTCCCGTGCGCCGGTCGCAAAGACTGAGACGATGATCGCCTGCTGGTCTGCGGATAGAGACCACGCCTCTATCTCGACATCGGGAGTGGAAAAGCCTTCGTTGATCTGCAGGCCGTCGCATTTCGCGAAGCGAATGGCCCCCGGCAGATGCGACGACGCTCGGTCGGCCGCAGCGGTCACCATGGCGTCCAGCAGGTCGAGGCCTTTTTCGGGTCGATTTGAAAGCATCTGCGCATTATCCGCATGCGCGAAGCGCGGAAAACGGCTGAAAAGGCGAAGATTTGCGGACGCAAATCTGCAAATCCGCGAACTTTGCGAAATAATATTATGTGGTCGGATCGACGTCCGTCGCGATTTCGACGCGCAGCCGCGGCCTAGTGTCCATACGTCGGCCGAGGCTTTCGACGAACCGCTCCCAACATTCTTTGCCCATCGCCTGCGCCATGGACTTGTAACGGTTTTGCGCCGGTCACTTATCTTATTATGCCACCTTGGCTTCGAA
>NZ_DJDV01000115.1:0-9841 GCF_002431195.1 Sphingobium sp. UBA5915
GATGCGCCTTGATCCCATGCCAAGGATTGAACGCTGTCTGATCGTCGAGCACCCGCGCTCTGCCCCAAGTCCAGCTCGGCTGTGGCGCAATGCTGATGACCGCGACCGCAACATAGGGATTGTCCTCGTCAGGCCAGGCAACCGACGCATCCTCGATCGGATTGGCAGCAAGATCACGGGCAAGCTGAACGCGTATTTCCCATTCACCGCCTTGCGCCGCCAGCAGGCTGGCAATCTCTTCGCGCAGCGCATCGTCACGACCGGCGATGTCGATTTCCTGATCTTCGAGCGCCTTGAAATTCTCTGAGAGCGGGACGACGCCAAGTTTGGCGATATAGTCGCCATAACGGATCGGCGCCTGGGTGAAGAAGCTCTCGCCAAGGGGGTGGGTGTGGCGATGGCCGCCAAGCTGTTCGAGCAAGGCACTCTCCCCGCCCAGTGCTTCGACGCCCTTCTCGGCCGTTCGAAAGACGGCAGATACTGCCTTCTTGAGTCCTTCGACCTTGTCGGTGGTCTTGGCGAGCAGCTTCAGGTTCGCGAGGAACTTCTTTGGACCCGGGGTCGGAAAGGCAACACCATTGGCGAACAGGAAGTCCTGTGTACTGTCGCCTTCGCTCCCTGCCAGCCGCTCGCCTTCGACGCCGACGAGCTTGATGGCAAAGCCACGGATCAATGAGACGCTGTCAGGCAATATATCGCCAGCACCAGTGGATATTCTTACCAAAGCATCAAAGCTCTTCGGCTCGGCAAAAACGCCTTGCGCGTAGTGAGGCGGCAATCCTTCAAGCACGCGAACGCGCGCCTGAAGGAGGGCATGGCTCTTGGCATGGACACCGCGAAACCCGTGGCCCAGATCACGATATGTGGTCTCGATGATCTGGCGGAAAGTGTCCGCCAGTTCGGCATTTACGTCCGCCTCATCCTGGTCAATCCGCTCGATGTCGGTCGTATAGGGGATCGGGCTGCTCATCGGGCCTCCGGCGATAGTTTGAAACATCTCAATCCGGGCGCGCGTTGTCGCGATCCTCGGCCGGATAATCCTCGGGTTTTACCGTGCCGACATTGGGCCGGTCCTCCACCTTTTCGGAGGGTTTCCCCTTGGGCCGATCATCCTCAGCCTCATGGTCCGGACGGGCATCGCCGAGCGGTCCTCGCGCTACTCTACTGGTATCCTTGGACATTCTGGCCTCCTATTGCGCACTGCCGGGCTCAGCCATCTTGCGATGCTGCTCAGCCAAAAACGATTGTCGCACTATACCCGCTGCTGCGACCTGCAGCTTGTTCGAAAAGCCCGAAACGATATGGCCCTTTCCCGCCAAGAGCGCGTCCCAGCCATCCTTTGCAACCTTGGCCGGATCGGCCTTGTTGTCGTCGGCACCCACTGAAGTGTCGGTTCCCAGGCCGGCGCGGTCGAAAAATTCCGTATCGGTCACGCCGGGCATCAGCGTCGTCAGCGTGACGCCCTCATGATCCTTGAGTTCATTGCGCAGCGCTTCGGTGAAATTGTCGATGAAAGCCTTGGTGCCGTTGTAGACCGCGTTGAAGCTGCCGGGGATGAATCCAGCGATCGAGCCAGTGACGAGGATCTTTCCCGCATCGCGCGCCACCATCGGACTGAGCACCTTGTGAAGGAGGTAGATGGTCCCGGTGATGTTGGTGTCTATGACATGGCGCCAATCGGATAGCTGCTGGTCGAGAAACGCATGTCCCAGGCCATGCCCGGCATTGGCGCAGAGCAAGTCCACCTGTCGCCCGCCGGCACGATCGAGCAATTGATCGACGCCCTGTACGGTAGAAAGATCGACCTCGAGCGTATCGACCGCGACACCAAAACTTGCGAGTCCAGCCGAGGCATCGGCAAAGGGCGTGTCGGCAACCACGAGGAGATCATAGCCATCTGCGGCCGCCAGTTTTGCCAATTCAGCGCCAATCCCGCTGGACGCGCCGGAGATGATTGCGAATTTACTAGCCATGTCTTTTCTCCTCACGCCGCAACGCGATCAAAGGCGGGCTTCAGCACGATCTTGGTCACTTCATTCTGCTGGTCGTGGAACATCTTGTAGCCCATGGGAGCATCCTCCAGCCCCATCCGATGCGAAATGAGGAAGGTCGTGTCGATCTTCCCTTCGACGATCGCATTCAAAAGTGCGGGCATATAATGCTGGACGCTGGTCTGGCCGGTCTTGAGCGTCAGCCCTTTCTCCATGAAGGCGCCCAGCGGGAATTTATCGACAAAGCCGCCATAGACGGCCGGCATGGAAACGCGGCCGCCCTTGCGGCAGGCATGGATCGCCTGTCGGATCGAATGGGTTCTGTCGGTACCAAGAAACATCGACGCCTTGATCTGATCGACCACATTGTCGAGGAAGAAGCCGTGCGCTTCGAGGCCAACGGCGTCGATGACTGCGTCGGGACCGATGCCGCCAGTCATCTCCATCAGCGCCTCATATGTCTTCGTTTCTTCATAGTTGATGGTTTCCGCGCCGAAGCGCTTCGCTAGCTCAAGGCGATGCGGGAAATGGTCGATCGCGATCACCCGATGCGCGCCCATCAGGAAGGCGGACTGGACCGCGAACAGGCCGACCGGTCCGCAGCCCCAGACCGCGACGGTGTCGCCCGGCTCGATATCGGCATATTCGGCCGCCTGCCAGCCGGTTGGGAGAATATCGGAGAGGAAAAGGACCTGGTCATCATCCAACCCATCGGGAACGACGATCGGCCCGACGTCGGAAAATGGCACACGGACATATTCGGCTTGCCCACCTGCATAGCCGCCGGTCAGATGGCTGTAGCCGAACAGTCCGGACATTGGTTGGCCATACATTTCCCGGCCGATATCCTGATTGTCGGCGGGATTGCCGTTATCGCAGGCGGAATATTGATGCTTGCCGCAATGGTAGCAGTTCCCGCAGGCGATGGTGAAAGGCACCACGACCCGCTGCCCCTTCTTCAACGTCGATTTTGCACCGGTCTCGACCACTTCGCCCATGAACTCATGGCCAAGGATGTCGCCGGCTTTCATGGTCGGGATGTAGCCATCATAAAGATGCAGGTCCGAACCGCATATGGCGGTCGAGGTGATCTTGATGATGGCGTCGCGCGGATTGAGGATTTCAGGGTCGTCGACGGTATCGACGCGGACATCATGCTTGCCGTGCCAGGTTAGCGCGCGCATCAGTTCTTCTCCTCGGCAAATTGCTGTGCTGTGCGGGCGGCAGTGGCGACCTCGCCGGTTTCCATGAGCTGCTTGAACCGCCGCAGATCGCGCCGCGCCTGAATGGCCGGTTCGCGCTGGAACATCTTGGCGACGATCTTGCCGATGAAGCCGGCGGGCGGATCATAGGTGATGGTAGCCGTGACGATCGTGCCGCGCTCGCCCGCGTCGCGAAATTCGATTCGACCGCTATTGGGGACGTCAGCGCCTTCGACAGAAGCCCAGGCGATCAGCTCACCGTCTATCTCTTCGGTGATGACCGCGTCCCATTCTACGGTCTTTCCCGCCGGCGCCTTCACCACCCAGTGGGAGCGTCCAGCGGCGAGGACGTCCACGCGCTCCACATTCTCCATGAAGCTGGGCAGCCGGGTGAAGTCGCGCCAATAGGCAAAAAGTTCGGTGCGAGTGCGATTGATGGTCACGGACTTGCCAATGAGGCTTCCATGATCCGCCCCCTCGATTGCGGTTGAAGCCTCTTTCTTCTGCTCGTTCGACTTTGCTGTGGCCGCAGGGGCATCGTCTGTCGCATGACTCATGGGCATAGCTCCTTGGGCATGGGAAATAGGCTGCGCCAACATGGATGGGCGCAGCAAAAGCGAGCCTTGGTCTCGCCGCTACTCAACGCGACTGCCGCAGCAATAGTCCCATAAACACGGGGATAAATCTTATTGATGGAGATCAGTGTTGGAGCCACAGCGGGCGCCGGGTTGCGCGATAAACGGCCGCACGAGGGTCTTCAGGCGTGAATGCCCTGCTCTCTGGCACTGGAACGGACGGTAGCCTGGACCGTTCGCCTGGGCGTCCCCCACCAGTCGAGGAGTGATCCATGAAAACCGTGATATTCGTCCATGGCATGTTTCAAAATCCTGTCAGCTGGCGCAAATGGACCCACTATTTCAGCGAGAAGGGCTATGAGTGCGTGGCACCGGCCTGGCCGCTTCACGCAGGAAACCCACTCGATCTGCGTGAGAACCCGCCTGAAGGTCTGGGCGACCTTCGCCTTCGCGAGGTGATCGAAGCGGTCGAGGCCCAGGTGCGTCGTTACGACCTGCCGATCATGATCGGTCATTCGGTCGGCGGGCTCATCACCCAGATCCTGCTCAGTCGCGGATTGCTGTCGAGCGGCGTTGCCATCAATTCGGTCGCCCCCAACGCAATTATCGATCTCGATTGGGGCTTCATCAAAAACAGCGCGATCATCGCAAACCCTCTGAAGGGCAATGCGCCTGTGCTCATGGACGAGAAGACCTTCCGTGATGCGTTCGCCAATAGTTTGAGCCCACCGGACGCAGCAGCCGAATTCGAGGCGACGGCGACGCATGACAGCCGCAACATTCTGCGCGATTGCATGGGCGAAGATGGCCGGATCGATCTCGATGCGCCGCACGCGCCCCTGCTGCTGATCGGCGGTGAAGAGGATCAGATCATTCCCGCACATCTTAGCGAGAAAAATTTCAGGGCCTACACGGACGTAGCGAGCCTGACGGAGTTTCTGCCCTTCGCCGGCCGCAGCCACTATATCTGCAATGAACCGGGCTGGCAGGATGTCGCGGAAGCCGCCTACCAGTTTATCGAGCCCAACAGCGCCGCAACCAGCGCCGGCGCGATCATCTGATAGCCCCCGCCGGCCCGAAGGCGAGCGCCGTGCGAACCGGCGCAGACTTGTCCATTCGACCCCGGACCGCTGCACCCGGGGTGTTACGTGGCAATCTTTACCGACGGTCCGCGAGCCAGCAAGCCGTCACCCAAAGGATCATGAGGATTGGAAGATGGTCATGGTGCGGAACAACGGACTGACGCTCGTCCTGCTGTTGTTGTTTGGGGCGAGCATTATCGGACAATGGATCGCGGGCTGGCATGTTCAGGTCGAAGATGCGCACCGTCATGGCGAACAGGCGCTTTCGCTCAGCGCCTACAGCTTCAGCCCCGAATTTCTCTCCAGCGTCTTTGAGAATTGGGAGAGCGAGTTCCTGCAAATGTCAGCCTATGTGGTGCTGACCGCTTTCCTCGTCCAGCGCGGTTCGGCCGAATCCAAGGACCCGGACGGCCCGCCGCGAGACGCAGACCTCGATCTCCAGGCGAGCAAGCCCGGTGCACCGAAAATCCTGCGATGGGGGCCAATCTGGCGCGCTCTCTATGCGCAATCGCTCGGCCTGGCTCTGGCCGCCCTTTTCGTCATCTCTTTTGTCATCCACTGGAGCCAAAGCGCCAGGGTGGCAGCGCAGGATGCAATAGCACATGGAGAACAGCCGCTGACAACGATAGCCTATCTCGGCGATCCTCAGCTTTGGTTTGAATCCTCCCAAAACTGGCAAAGCGAATTTCTCTCGACTGCCGTTCTGGTGCTTCTATCCATTTTTCTGCGCCAACGGGAATCGCCGGAATCCAAGGCTGTAGCAGCCCCTCATAGTCAGACGGGCGAGTAAGCAGATGTGGATGGCTCCATACTCCCGGCCTCCTTCCTTTTTGCGAGTCGTTAGCGAGGAACCATAATTGGTGCCGACTGCTTCATTGGCCATCACCCCATAGGAGAATTAGGATGGCCGAGCCGCAATTCACCGATGCGATCGCCCTGTTAAAGGCCGACCATCGCAAGGTCGAGGATCTGTTCGAGAAGTTCGAGAGTGCCAAATCCGCAGACCGCAAGCAGGCGCTGGCGCACGAGATTTGCGTCGAGCTCAAAATCCACACGCTCATCGAGGAAGAAATCTTCTATCCCGCCTTCCGCGGGTTGATCGAGGACGACACGCTCGACGAAGCCTATGTCGAACATGATGGCGCCAAAGTGCTGATCAACGATTTGGAGGCCGGGTCGCCAGACGACGCTTTCTACGATGCAAAGGTCAAGGTGCTTTCGGAAGAAATCAAGCATCATGTCCATGAGGAGGAAATGCCGTCGGAGGGCATGTTCGCTCAGTGTCGGAAGACGGATGTCGATCTTGTGGCACTCCGCGACGCGATGGCTGCACGCAAGAAGGAATTGCTTGCGCAAGCAAAGGCAGACGGGCTGCCCGCTGCAAAGCCGACAGCTGTGAACCTGCTCGCAGCCTAATCAGCCGGTAAAACGCAATGGGCCGGCGTCTGAAAATGGCGACGGCTCATGTCTTGCAACCGCCATCCGACGCGATCCTTCACAGGAGCGGTCAGCCTCTCCGTGTAGCAAGACTCCGCCTGAAGAGCGCTGGCGACATCTCCCCCGATATACTTGCAGATGGCGCTGGCGAGTTCCAGGCCGTCCCCGGAAATTGGGGGAAGGATATGTTACAGCAGCAATGCCCCTTTCCGCCATGTCGAGGCCGCGATCTGCGCTCACATTCCGGCACAGATATGGGCGGTATCGTAAAGGTCGTGAAGAAACCTCATTTGCTCCGCCTCTCGTCAAACTCCGCCGGTGCCGCGGGCCATTCTCCCTCGGGAAGCGGTGCCAAACGATCGAACCACGCGCGTGAGCGCAGCAGGGTCAGCCGAGCACTGGCAAAGTTCATATCCGTCCAATCCACAGCGCGAAGCTCTTCATCCACGCCCGCCCAACCGCCAGACGCAACCACGACGTAACTTACCCTGCCGCTCTCGCAGGACACGAGGGCTTCGACTGCATGTCCGATTGTCTCGCCTTCAGCATCAACGACCGGCATGCCAGCGACGCTCGTCGCGGTGAAAAGCGTTGGATAGAGGGACCGCTGGCTTGCCAGGGTGGCGGACTTACCGCCATCTTCATAGGCGCGCTGCTTGCCAAGCCAGCGCCAGACGCCAATGAGATTGACCAGAGTTAGAAATCCGTTGGTGGCAAGCAGATTCGTCTGTCCCGAAGAGAAACCGACTATCGACCAGGCGATCGATCCCAAGGTGAAGACCCCGAAACCCCAGCCCGTGACGCGTGCGCCCAGATTGGCTGCGGTCATCATGGCCGCAATCATGGTGGCGGCAGGGGCAATCCAACCGGCGAGATCTTCCAACTCTGGTAGCTCCATGATCAATAGGTGAGAAGCGACCAACGCGAGGCGGTCTAGCTGGTGCCGGATCGAAGGCAGATTTCTGAGATTTCTCTTTGCATATACGGCGGCAGCGGTTTTGCCGAGCAGGGGCCGTACCAGGCCCGCGAGAATAAGCTCCGCTGGTGGAAGGGGCATTTGGCGATGGTCGCGATCAAAAACGCTCCGAACAATTCATAACACGGCGCCCAACGCCTGAGCGCTCCGTGTATGACTCGCGTAATTCCGGTGCCAGTGTCGATCGGCGTTCCTGCGCAAAGGTAACTGAGGGTCATAAAGCAGGAGATGGCGCTAGTCCGCTTCAGTCGATGCTGCGCAATTGGCGATCTGCCTCGTACGCATCAGTCGATAACAGTGGAACCTCACGCGATGTCGCGCGCTCCTCTGATCTCAACAAGGAAGCAGGTTATGATCACGGAAATCATCGGTGCGGTCATAGGGTCAAAGCTGGACCAGCGGGACGGCGACAGCGGCGCGAAGGGAGCCGTTATCGGTTACTTCATGCCGCGCATTGTCGGTACTGTGGTAAAGGTCGGTCTGCTGACCGCCATTGGGTACGGCGTTGTGAAAGCTGTTCAGGGTTTCGAGTCAGAAAATGATGCAAACTGCTGATAGCTTGGCAACAGTGCTGCGCTGAGCCATTCGCCGGAGGCACGCGCTGCCGATGTACGGAGTGTCAAATCTTCGAGGTGGTGGTCATGGAAGAGGATTATGCGCGTGGCCGCCGGGATGGTCTGAGGCTGGCCCTGTCGATCCTGGCGGCAGAAGAGGCGAAATGGGCAGCTCTGCTGGGCGAGAGCCGATCATGGCGAACCAACGTCACGCGTGAGGTTCGGCACAAGACATTGCAGGTTGCACAACAGCGGCTGCGTACTGCGCTAAACCGCCTGACGCCCAAATCCGACCAGGCCCTGGACCCCGAGGTCGCTCGGGCACTCGAGGAGATCGGGCTCTAATCCTGATCCTGTCATGACCCACCACAAGCTGAAGCTTTCCTGGAAAATCTGCACTGGCTGCGGACCCTCGTTCATCTGGCGCACGAGATGGACGCGGTATTGGGCGCGGGTAGATTCTGTTCCGAGCGTTGCTGCCCGCCTGGCACCGCCTCAGGCCGGGCACCATCCTTACCTGACCCGATGACCTCTGACATTGCCCTTGAGCGGATAGAGAATGCGCGAAACAAGGTTTTACATTTGCTCGCCGCCGCACGGGCCAGGCGACAATCTGTCCAAGCGAGGTCGCACGGATGGTTGCCGGTAAAGCGAACGCTGATCCCAAAGGGCCCTCGTGGCGTGAAGAAATGCCGGTCGTCCACGCCGCAATCGATCAGCTAGTAGCCGAAGGGTTGGTCGAACTGAGTTGGAAGGGAAAAGTCATGGCGTCGCGCGATGGTCCCTATCGGATCGGCCGTATGCAACCCATGAGGTGAAATCTGCTCAGCGCATGAGGCCCGCAGCCCGGAGCGCATCGTGGATGACTTTTTCTACGCCTGCCTTCCCTGACATGGTCGGGCATGAAGGTTCGGAGGGCAACGCTTCCAATCGATTTACCTTTGATACCGGCAGACTCGGTGTGCCCTCCCGAGCTTTGCCGACCGATTGCGCGACAGTGCGCTCCGTGCCAGCTATTAACAGGTTCCAGGACGATGCGATCCTGCGAGTGGATGAGATACCCGCTTCGAGCATATGCGGCATTGCCATGCCGCAAGCATCCGGCCCGCTCGTGGAGAGTGGTGTGCCGTGGCCCATCTTGGCAATGCGATAATCCTCGATAAGCGGGCGTCCGACTGCATCGTTCCAGGAGCGCCTGCGGTGGCCCGCTATCTGCTCTGAAACGTCCGGTGCCGGCTCAAGACCGTGGACCGACAACCACTGAGCAAGAATTGCCTCTGCATTGGAACTGCTGACTGTCGCATCGGCGCTGCCGTGCCATATCGAAATGCGTGGCCAGGGGCCGGAATGGGCCGACGCGCGACGGACCCGATCACCCAGATCCTCCGCGTCGAAAGCTCCACATCCGCGCATGGTTTCAAGCGCCTGCGAGATATTCGACGCCAATCCGTACGGCAGGCCGGCGATGATCGCGCCGCCCGCAAACAATTCCGGGTAGCTGGCAAGCATGACAGAGGTCATTGCGCCCCCTGCTGAAAGACCTGTCACGAATATGCGCGACGGGTCGACCCCATGGCTATTCACCATCGCCATGATCATCTGTCGGATGGATAGCGCCTCGCCCAGATCGCGGCCATTGTCTGTGGGAGAGAACCAGTTGAAACAGAGATTGGGGTTGTTTGCGCGTCGCTGCTCTGGAAATAGCAGCAGGAAACCGTGCTCATTTGCTAATTGTGACCAGCCCGCGCCGCGATCATAGCCTTCGGCGGTTTGCGTGCAGCCATGCAATATGACGACCAGCGCCGGTTTCTCAGCAATCTTCTCGGGCACATAGATTTTGGCGTTCAACGCGCCTGGGTTGGTCCCAAAAGCATCGAGGTCCACCAGGCGACTGGGACCAGCGGATAGAGCCTGGAGCGAGTGGCTGGCTCGCATGGCTGCCAATCGGGCGATTGTAGCGGATAATCTAGACATACGAAAATCTCCTATCCTGCAACAGCAGCGTAAGCGATGTTCTCAGCCCA
>NZ_DJDV01000089.1:0-33535 GCF_002431195.1 Sphingobium sp. UBA5915
GGGCGGCGGGGTGGAAGGCTGCGGGAGCGCCGGCGGGGGTGCGGCGGCTGGTTCGGGCGCGGGGACTGCGGGAGCGCGCGCTGCGTCGGTCGACTGGCGACGGCGCTGCAGGAGGATGGCTCCTAGTATGGCGAGCAGAACCACAACGACGCCGATGATCCACGATAGCGCTGACGCTTCCTGCTGGGGGGCAGGCGCGGGCGGTGGTTCGCGGGCAACATCCGGCGTCGCGGCATTTTCCGCAGGCGCAGGAGGCGACGCTGGCGCTGGGGCGGGCGCAGCGTCGTTGGATGGGGTTGGCGACGCCTGTGGTTCCGGCTCGACGGGTTCGGACGGCGGGGACGCGCGGGTCGAGGTGTCGCGCTCGGTCGATGGCGCTGTGCGAGGCGCTTGCGATCGGGGCGGCGACGCCTGTTGCCGGGGGGTCGAGGGCACGGGCTGGACCGTGGCCCGCGGGGGCGTCACGGTTGGCGCGGTTACAGGTGGCGCGCTGACGGCCGGCGTCGTTGTGGAGGGAGCGGTTACGGGCGGATTGGCGCGCGGCGTTACCGGATCTCGATAGACGTCGAGTTCGGGACCCTGGCGATTGGGGTCGGGCGCGGGGCGGGACGGCGGAAGGGAAAATCCGCCGCTCGGCTGCTGCGTTTCCTGCGCGGCGAGCGGCGCGGCCATCAGCAATGGCGCGGCAATCCAGAACGAACGAATAAGAGACCCCATAGGCAAGCCAAGGCACAAGACGGACTGAACCGCAAGTGAACAATACGCGGCGATGACATCAGCCGTGCGATCGCGTAGATGCGCGGTCATGACCGACCTTCCCACGACCCCGATTCATCTGGGCCAGGCCAGCGCCCTGCCCGCTTCGCCGCAGGACGCCGTCCTGGACTATGTGCCCAATCCCCGGCCCGGCCGCCCCTATCTGGTACGCTTTACCGCGCCGGAGTTCACGTCGCTCTGCCCCGTGACTGGCCAGCCCGATTTCGCGCACCTGGTAATCGATTATGCGCCCGGCGACACGATCGTCGAATCCAAATCGCTCAAGCTGTTCCTGGGCGCGTTCCGCAACCATGCCGGTTTCCATGAGGATTGCACCGTGGGCATTGGCGAGCGGCTGTTCACGGAAATGCAGCCGATCTGGCTGCGCATCGGCGGATATTGGTATCCGCGCGGCGGCATTCCCATCGACGTCTTCTGGCAGTCCGGCGAACCGCCGGTGGGCATGTGGCTGCCGCCGCAGGACGTGCCGGGCTATCGCGGACGGGGCTGACCGGCGCGCTCATTTGTTTGACGAACGGGCAACAGACATCGACCAACGACAGGGCTGCGCGGCGTGATCGCTTGACCGATGCGACGAAACGGTTGATCCCGCGTTCATCGGGCGAGAGATACAATCTCATGCCGCCCTTCAAGACGTGTCGGAGTCTGTCATCCCATGAGCTTTGCCAAAATCCTGCCGCTGCTGATCGCGGCTGCCCCCGTCGCCCTTGCCACGCCTGCGCTGGCGCAGAGCGCCGCCCCCACCGGCCCGGCGGCCGGCATCACGACCCAGTTGCCGCGCGGTGCGGCGCCCAGCCATTACACGATCGAGGTGACGCCCGACGCGGCCAACCTGCGCTTCACCGGCAACACCGTCATTGACGTCACCGTCAGCCAGACCATGCCGCAGCTGGTGCTGAACGCCGCCGACCTGAGCTTTGGCGACGTGACGCTGACCCCGTCGAGCGGCCGGGCGATCAAGGGCAAGGCGACGGTCGATGCGCAGGCGCAGACCGTCAGCCTCGATTTCGGCAAGCCGGTCGCGCCGGGCAATTACCGGCTGGCCATCGCCTATGCCGGCGTCATCAACCAACAGGCGAACGGCCTTTTCGCGCTCGACTATACCAATAATGACGGTCAGGCGAAGCGCGCGCTGTTCACCCAGTTCGAAGCGCCCGATGCGCGCCGTTTCGTGCCGAGCTGGGACGAGCCGAGCTACAAGGCGACATTCGACCTGAGCGCCGTCATCCCCACGGGCCTGATGGCGGTCGGCAACATGCCGGTCAAATCGACGGCGGACATGGGCGGTGGCAAGACCCGCGTGACATTTGGCACCAGTCCCAAAATGTCGACCTATCTGCTGTTCTTTGGCCTGGGCGAACTGGAACGCGCCACCAAGATGGCCGGCCAGACCGAAGTCGGCGTCATCACCGGCAAGGGCAATAGCGGCAAGGCGCAGCTGGCGCTCGACGCGTCGGCCAGCATCCTGCCCTATTTCAACGACTATTTCGGCGTGCCCTTCCCTCTGCCCAAGCTCGACAATGTGGCGGGACCGGGCCAGAGCCAGTTTTTCAGCGCGATGGAAAATTGGGGCGCGATCTTCACGTTCGAACGGGCGCTGCTGGTCGATCCCCGCTTCACGTCGGAGGCGACCAAGCGGCGCATTTACGAAACCGTCGCGCATGAAATGGCGCACCAATGGTTCGGCGACCTTGTCACCATGGCGTGGTGGGACGATCTGTGGCTGAATGAAGGCTTTGCCAGCTGGATGGCGACCAAGGTGACGGACAAGCTGCAACCCGACTGGGAAATGCTGCTGACCCGCGTTGACGGGCGCGAGGCGGCAATGAGCCTCGATTCGCTCGCCACCACCCATCCGGTCGTGCAGAAGATCACCACCGTCGATCAGGTGAATCAGGCGTTCGACGCCATCACCTATCAGAAGGGTGAAGCGGTCATCACCATGCTGGAAGGCTATGCCGGCGAGGATGCGTGGAAGTCGGGCATTCAGGCCTATATGAAGGCCCATGCCTATGGCAACACCGTCACCGACGACCTGTGGAAGGCGGTCGAGGGCGCGGGCGCGAAGGGGCTGGTCAGCATTGCCCATGACTTCACCAGCCAGCCAGGCATTCCGCTAGTCAAGGTGGACAGCGCCCAGTGCAAGGGCGGGCAGACCGTCCTGACCCTGAGCCAGGGGGAATTTAGCCGCGACCAGAAGAATAAAACGCCGCTCAGCTGGAACGTGCCGGTCAAGGCGCAGACGATCGGTGGCGAGGCGCAGCGCCTGATCCTGCAGGGCAAGGGACAGGTCACGCTGCCCGGATGCGGCGCCTATGTCGTCAATGCGGGCCAGACGGGCTATTATCGCTCGCTGTACCCGGAAGCCAATGTGAAGGCGCTGGCCAAGGACTTCACCAATCTGGCCAGCATCGACCAGACCGGCCTGCTGGCCGACAATTTCGCGCTGGGCCTAGGCGGATATCAGCCGATCGGGCTGGCGCTCGATCTGGTCGACGCGGTGCCAGCGAGCGCCAGTCCCGCCGTGCTGGCCGAAGTTCCCGGCTATCTGGGCAGTGCTTATGACATGCTGGATGGCGACAATGCCGCGCAGGACCGGGTCGTCGCCTATAGTTCGCGCAAGCTGACGCCTGTCCTCAGCACGATCGGTTATGACGCCAAGGCGGGTGAGGGATCGCAGGTGCCGGTGCTGCGCTCCGCGCTGATATCGACGCTGGGCGACATGGGCGACAAGGCCGTGGTGGCCGAAGCCAATCGCCGCTTCGCCGCGCTGGACAGCGACCCGACCGCCCTGGACGGCCCGCTGCGCAATGTGTGGCTGGGCATCATCGCCAAAAACGCCGATCAGGCGACCTGGGACAAACTGCGCGCCATGGCCAAGGGGGCGAAGACCGACCTGGAAAAGAGCACGCTCTATGCGCTGCTGGGTGGTGCGCGCGACGAAAAGCTGGCAGCGCAGGCGCTGGACCTGGCGCTGACCGACGAGCCGGGCAAGACCACCAGCGCCGCGATCATCGGCCAGGTCGGCTATGCGCATCCGATGCAGGCGGTGGACTTCGTGCTGGCGCACCGGGCGCAATATGAGGCGCTGATCGACGTGTCGGCGCGCAGCCAGGCGCTCGCGCGGCTGGGTGGCGGTTCGGCCGACCCGGCGATGGCGACCAAGCTGGACGCCTATGCCACCCAATATCTGACGCCGGAATCGCGCAAGGTCGTCGACCGCGCCATCGCGTCGGTCAAGACGCGGGTCGAAACGCGGCAACGGTTGAAGGCCCCGCTCGCCAGCTGGTTTGCGGGCAAGCGGTAACAAGAAAAAGGGCGGCCCAGACGGGTCGCCCTTTTTCATTCAACGATCGAGCGCGGGGTCAGAAGCTGGCTTTCAGCCCATCGATCACGAATTGGGACGCCAGGGCCGCCAGAAGCACGCCCAGGAGCCGGGTGATGACCGCTTCGATCTTGTGCCCCAGCAGCGCCATCAGCGGCCCCGCGGCGATCAGTGCGCCAAGCATCAGGAGCAACGTCACGACGACCGCGCCCAGCACGACCATGCGTTCGATCAAGCCGTCGGTGCGCGACATCAGCAGCATCACCGTCGCAATCGACCCCGGCCCGGCGATCATCGGCATCGCCATGGGGAAGACGGAGACATCCTCCACCTCGGGCGTATCGGCGATCTTCTGCGCCCGGTCCTCGCGCCGCTGGGTGCGCTTTTCGAACACCATGTCCATCGCGATGATGAAGAGCATGATGCCGCCGGCAATGCGGAAACTGTCCAGTTCGATGCCCAGCATGCCGAGCAACTGTTTGCCCCACAAAGCAAAGACCAGCAGGATCGCGGCGGCGATGCCCACCGCGCGCACCGCCATGGCCCGGCGCTGCGCCGCGCTGGCGCCGTTTGTGATGCTGGCATAGATGGGCGCACAGCCGGGCGGGTCGATCACCACGAACAAGGTGACGAAGGCGGACAGGAACAGGGCGATCATGATCCGGCCTTTACGTTATCGTCGATGACGGTTTCATAGGCCGCGCCCGTCCACATGCGGACGGTGACGCGGCGGCTTTTGTCGGGGGCGACTTCAGCGGTCCAGAGCAGGCTGTCATCGGCGGGCGGTGCGTCCTTGCCGTCCTTAGCGGGCGGGCCGTCGGGCCGGGTGGCGCGCTTGCAGGTGGCGACCTTGCCCGACAGGATATCGGACGCTGGGCGCGGCGTGGCGAGCGTGTCGCCATGATCCAGGATCCACTGCCAGCGCCCCTTCTTGTCGCGCCGCCAGATGGTGGTGAAATAGCCGACCGATCCGTCCGGGCGCTTCCAGTTGCCGGTACTGGCCGCGAGCCGCCCGTCGCACGAGACATAGACGGTGGAGGGCGACCAGTTGACCGATGCCGGCGGGTCCGCCTGTTTCTTGAGCCAGTCTTTCGCCAGCACTTTGTCGGGCACGAACATCACCGCATCGTCGGCGGCGGTTTCACGGAAGGCGGTCCATTGCCCCTTGTCCTGCGCCAGCCGGTTGAAGGCGATTTCGGCGGCGATCACGGAGCTGGGATCGGGCTGATAGCGCATTGGCGGGCGCGCCGCGACCAGGGCCGCAGCACCGATCGCCAGCAGGGCGAGCCGCGCGCTCACAGGCCGTCCGGCTTCGCCAGCCCGGCGCGGGCGTGGGCGGCGACCAGCGTGTTGCGCAGCAGGACCGCAATGGTCATCGGCCCGACACCGCCGGGAACGGGGGTGATCGCGCCGACATGGGCCAGCGCCTCGGCCGTGGCGACATCACCCACAATACGACTTTTTCCGGTGTCCTCGTCATCGGGGACGCGGTTGATGCCCACGTCGATCACGGTCGCGCCGGGCTTGATCCATTCGCCCTTGATCATTTCCGGGCGACCCACGGCGGCGACAACGATGTCGGCGCGGTGGACGACGCTGGCCAGATCATGGGTGCGGCTGTGCGCGATGGTGACGGTCGCGTTTTCGGCGAGCAACAATTGCGCCATCGGCTTGCCGACGATGTTGGAGCGGCCGATCACCACCGCTTCCTTGCCGCTGAGGTCGCCCAGTTCATCCTTCAGGAGCATGATGCAGCCCATTGGCGTGCAGGGCACCAGCGCCTCCTGCCCGGTGGCGAGGCGGCCGGCGTTGACGACGTGGAAACCGTCGACATCCTTGGCCGGATCGATGGCGGCGATCACGGCGGCTTCGTCGATATGGTCGGGCAGCGGCAGCTGGACGAGGATGCCGTCGACCCGTTCGTCCTGGTTGAGTTCCTCGATCAGGTCGAGCAGATCGTCCTGGCCGATCGTGGCGGGCCGCTTGAACTCGAAACTGTCCATGCCGACCGCGACCGTCATCTTGCCCTTGGAGCGGACATAGACGCTGCTCGCCGGGTCTTCCCCCACCAGCACGACCGCCAGGCCCGGCTTACGTCCCGCCTGTTCCACGAAAACCGGGACCGCCTGCGCGATCCGTTCGCGCAGGCTGGCGGCGAACGCCTTGCCGTCGATGATCTTGCCGATGCTCATATCTGTTCCATCCACTGTTCGATGCAGGCCACCAGTCGGTCCTGCGCCCCGCCGCCGCCGATGATCCGCAGCCGCTTTAGCCGGTTGCTATCACCCGATTCCAGCATAATCGCGCTTTTCGGCCAATCCAGCGCCTGCGCCAGCAGGGCGATGAGCGCAGTGTTGGCGCGGCCCTTTTCCGGCACTGCGCGCACCCTTGCGGTAAGCCACGGCGCGGCCCTGTCATCACGCCAGACGCCGCCGATCCCCTGCCGGGCCGATCCGGGCGTCAGGCGGATCGCCAGCAGCAGATCCGCGCCCGATCGGCTCCAGGCCGTCACACGAAGCCGAAGAGCGGCGGCAATATGGCCTGGCGGATGATCAGGATGGCGAGCAGCACCACCATCGGCGACAGGTCGAGCGCGCCAAGGTCCGGCATCACCCGGCGAATGGGGTTGTAGATGGGCGCGGTCATCCGGTCGAGCGCGACCATGACGGTGCGCACGAAGTCGTTGCCCATGTTGACGACGTTGAAGGCGATCAGCCAGCTCATGATCGCCTGAATGATGATGATCCACCACAGCACGTCGAGCAGGATGACGATGATCTGATAAAGCGCGTAGGCCACAAGGGTCTCCGTAAAAGCGTTGCCCCCGGCTCTAGCCGAGGCGCAGGGGCCGGGACAAGCCATGTGCTGGCTCTTTTGGCGAAGGGCAGGCCCGCGCCTATCCCGCGATCAGCCGGACATAGGCGCTCGCGACCCAGCCGCTGGCGCACGGCCCTTCATAGGCCTGTTTGCGGTCCACCGGCGACGATACGCCGCAATCGAGGGGCGGAGCGCTGTCGCCCTCCGCCGGTGTCGGGCGCACGACGACGCCCAGCCATTTCTGGTCGATGCTGCGGGTGCAGACATGCAGCCGCGCGCCCTCCGCCAGGGTTGCGACGCTTTTAGCTTCGGCGAAGGGGGCGGCGCGCAAGGCAAGGCCATTGCCGCCCGCGCGCGTCACCTGCCCCATCACCCCGCAAGCGTCGAGGCGCGGACCATCCTCCCCAATCGTCACCGGCCGCGCCAGCGTGGATTCGATCCGGCTGTCGGGCACCACCTCCCGCGGCGCGCCGGCGAGCGAACTGTTGGGCAATTCCTCATAGACGTCGTTGCTTTGCGAACAGGCGGCGAGGACCAGCATCAGGGCAGGGACAATGCGCATGGAAAGCGTGATAGACCGGGCGGCACGCGGGGGAAAGACGCCATGTTTCGCTTTAGTTTCATAGGCGCATTCCCTATAGGCTTGGCATGAGCGAAGAACCCCTGAATAGCAGCAACAAAAATGATTATGGCGCCGACAGCATCAAGGTGCTGAAAGGTCTGGACGCCGTGCGCAAGCGGCCCGGCATGTATATCGGCGACACCGACGATGGCAGCGGCCTGCACCATATGGTGTTCGAGGTCAGCGACAATGCGATCGACGAGGCGCTGGCCGGTCATTGCGACAGGATCGTCATCACGCTCAACCCCGATGGCTCCGTCAGCGTCGAGGATAATGGCCGCGGCATCCCCACCGGCATCCACAAGGAAGAGGGCGTGTCGGCGGCCGAGGTCATCATGACCCAGCTGCATGCGGGCGGGAAGTTCGAAAATACGTCAGACGACAACGCCTATAAGGTGTCGGGCGGCCTGCATGGCGTGGGCGTATCCGTGGTCAACGCCCTGTCCGAATGGCTCGACCTCAATATCTGGCGGGACGGCAAGGAACATTATATGCGCTTCGCCTATGGCGATGCGACCGCGCCGCTGAAGGTGATCGGCGACGCGCCAGAAGGGAAGAAGGGGACGCGCGTCACTTTCCTGGCGTCGACCGAGAAGGCGCCCGGCGATGGCGGCACGTTCAAGAACCAGACCGAATATGATTTCGACAAGCTTGAGCATCGCTATCGCGAGCTGGCGTTCCTCAATAGCGGCGTGCGCCTGTTTCTGGTCGATGCGCGGCATGAGGAGAAGAAGGAAGTCGAGCTGTTCTACGAAGGCGGGATCGCGGCCTTCGTCAAATATCTGGATCGCAACAAGAATGCGCTGATGCCCGATCCGATCGCGATCGCGGGCACGCGCGACGATGTGACCATCGACGTCGCGCTGGAATGGAACGACAGCTACTATGAAAATGTGCTGTGTTTCACGAATAACATCCCGCAGCGCGACGGCGGCACGCATCTGGCCGCGTTCCGCGCGGCGCTGACCCGCACCTTGAACAACTATGCGGAAAAGTCGGGCGCGCTCAAGAAAGAGAAGGTGTCCCTCACCGGCGAGGATATGCGCGAGGGGCTGACGGCGATCGTATCGGTGAAGCTTCCCGATCCCAAATTCTCGTCGCAGACCAAGGACAAGCTGGTGTCGTCCGAAGTGCGCCAGCCGCTCGAAAGCCTGATGGCGGACAAGATGGCCGAGTGGCTGGAAGAAAATCCCGCGCACGGCAAGATGATCGTGCAGAAGGTGATCGACGCCGCCGCCGCGCGTGAGGCGGCGAAGAAGGCGCGCGAACTGACCCGGCGCAAGGGCGCGATGGACATCGCGTCACTCCCCGGCAAGCTCGCCGACTGCCAGGAGCGTGACCCGGCCAAGTCCGAACTGTTCCTGGTCGAGGGTGATTCGGCCGGCGGTTCGGCCAAGCAGGGGCGCAATCGCCACAATCAGGCGATCCTGCCATTGAAGGGCAAGATATTGAACGTCGAGCGCGCGCGGTTCGACCGGATGCTGTCGTCCAAGGAAGTGGGCACGCTCATCCAGGCGATGGGCACGGGCATTCGCGACGATTTCAACCTGGAAAAGCTGCGCTACCACAAGATCGTCATCATGACCGACGCCGACGTCGATGGCGCGCATATCCGCACGCTGCTGCTGACCTTCTTCTACCGCCAGATGCCGCAGATCATCGAGGCGGGGCATCTCTACATCGCGCAACCGCCGCTCTACAAGGCGAGCCGGGGCCGGTCGGAAGTCTACCTTAAGAACGAGGCGGCGCTGGAGCAATATCTGGTCGACAATGGCGTCGAGACGATGGTGCTGGAAACCGGCGGCGGCGCCCGCTGCGGCGATGACCTGCGCGGCCTGATCGAGCATGGGCGGCGGATGCGCGCGGTCATGCGCTATGTGCCGCGCCGCTATAATCCGCAGATCATTGAAGCGCTGAGCATCAATGGCGCGCTCGACCCGGAACTGTCGAAGGAAAGCCAGGCCGAGCGGCTGGCCGCGACCGTGACCTGGCTGGGCGCGCATGATGCCGAAGGGCGCTGGTCGGGCCGCATCGCGCAAGAGGGCGGTTTCCATTTCGAACGGCTGTGGCGCGGCGTCACCGATCACCACATGATCGAGGGTGGCTTCATCGGGTCGGCCGAAGCGCGCAAGCTGCACACCATCGCCAGCGAGGAAGCGGCGAGCTACCAGAGCATCAGCCGGCTGGTTTCGGCCAAGGCGGCGCAGGCGGCGGAAGATGCGGGCGAGGACGACCTGCCGGCGGCCCCCGCCAAGGGCGCGACCATCACCAGCCCCAGCGATCTGCTGGAGGCGATATTGGCCGCCGGGCGGAAGGGCTTGTCGATCCAGCGCTATAAAGGGCTTGGCGAGATGAATGCCGAGCAATTGTGGGAAACCACGCTGGACCCCGACAACCGGTCGATGCTGCGCGTCGAGGTGGAGCAGGCGGACATTGCCGACGAAATTTTCAGCCAGCTGATGGGCGATGTGGTCGAATCTCGCCGCGAGTTCATCCAGGACAATGCGCTGAACGTCGCCAATCTGGACGTTTGAGATGGAGCCGGTCCGGTGCAGTTGGTGCGGCACCGACCCGCTCTATCGCGCCTATCATGATGACGAATGGGGCGTCCCGCAACGCGATTCCCGCATGTTGTGGGAAATGCTGATGCTGGAGGGGTTTCAGGCAGGGCTGTCCTGGATCACCATCCTGCGCAAGCGGGACGCCTTTCGCGCTGCCTTTGCCAGGTTCGATCCAGACCGCGTGGCGGCGTTCGGCCCGGCCGATGTCGAGCGGCTGATGGGCGATCCCGGCATCGTGCGGGCGCGCGCGAAGATAGAAGCGACGATTGCCGGCGCGCGCATCTTTGGCGCGATGCGCGATTCCGGCGAGGATTTCGCGGACTATGCCTGGGCGTTCGTGGACGGGCAGCCGATCCGCAATGATGGGCGATCCTTTCCGGCAAAAACGGCGCTGTCGGAGGCTATTTCCAAGGATCTGAAGCAACGCGGCTTCAAATTCGTCGGCCCGACGATCGTCTATGCCTGGATGCAGGCGACGGGGCTGGTGAACGACCATGCGGCAGATTGCTTCCGACGCGAGGCGGTGGCGGGATGAGGCTGGCGGCCTTGCCACTGCTGGCGCTGTCGGCCGGGTGTGGGGACGAGCCGAGGGCAGTGGTGAACGCGGCCGGGATCGAGCGCGAAGCGGAAGTGGTGCGCGCGCCGATCACCATGGAGCCCGCAAAGTCCGACGGCGAACGCGACAGATCGACGGCGGTTGCGCCACCGGCCAAGCCTTTGGTTTCACGTGGAACATCAGCGCGCGATCCGGCTCCGTCCGACTATCGCGCCATTGGCACCGAACCCTTTTGGGCTGTAACCGTGCGGGGCGCGACGGCGGTGCTGGAGCGGCCTGATGCGCCGCCTCTCCACTACGGCGTGCGCCAGGAAATGGACAGCAAGTCGCTGCGCTATTTGGGCGACGGCTTTACCATGACAATCAGCGAGGGGCCGTGCAGTGACGGAATGAGCGACGCGCTCTGGTCCGACCGGGTGCAGATCGCCTTTGCGCAGGGCGTGTACAAGGGGTGCGGAGGGGACCGCGAAGAGGATCGCGGTTTCTGATCCGCCAATCGTTGAGGAAGGAAAGGAGATGCGATCATGCCCATGCCGCCCATCACCCCGTCGCGCCGCGACCTGCTCATCGGGTCCGCGCTGATGGCGGCCGCGCCGACCCCGTCGACCGCCGCCACGCCCGTTACCGGCACGCCGCCGGTGCCGCCGCAAGGGCCGCGCAAGACGCTGGGCATGGTGGTTTTCGAGGGGTTTGAGCTGCTCGATGTGTTCGGGCCGCTGGAAATGTTCGGCATGATCAATGACCGCGTCGATACGGTGCTGATTGCCGAGAAGGCGGGGCCGGTCGCGAGCCGCACTGGTCCCAAGACCGTGGCCGATGTGAGCTTTGCCGACGCGCCCAAGCTGGACATTGTGATGGTGCCGGGCGGATCGGGCACGCGGCGGGAGGTCGACAATTCGGCGTTCCTGGGCGCGATGAAGCGGCTTGCGGAGGCGACGCCGCAGGTGGCGAGCGTCTGCACCGGATCGGGACTGCTGGCGAAGGCAGGGCTGTTGAACGGTGTGCGCGCCACCAGCAACAAGATGGCGTGGCAATGGGCGACTGCGCAAGGCAAGGAGGTGCATTGGGTGCCCCATGCGCGCTGGGTCGAGGATGGCCGCTTCATCACGTCGTCGGGGGTGTCCGCCGGCACCGACATGGCGCTCGCACTGATCGCCAAGCTCTATGGCAAGGTGCTGGCGCAATGGGTTGCCGACCGGGCTGAATATCGCTGGAATCAGGATGCGAGCGATGATCCCTTCGCGGCGATCAACGGGTTGTAACAGCGGACTTAATCGGCACGCATCGCTTCGTTGACCAGCGCTTCGGCCTCCATCAGCAGCGCGTCCTCGGCCGCCTGTTGCGCCACCTGCTCGCGCCCGATCAGGATCAGCACCGGCACCGCGAGCGGGCTGACGCGGTCCAGCGTGATATGCAGCATCGTGGTCGCCGCGCGGTCGATCAGGTCGCCCAGACGCCCCACGTCGGTCATGCGCGCGCGCGCGTCGGCCCAGGCCGCCTTGATGAGCAGATGGTCAGGCTGATATTTGCGCAGCACATCATAGATGAGGTCGGTGGAGAAGGTGACTTGCCGCCCGGTCTTGCGCTTGCCCGGATGCTGCCGCTCGATGAGACCGGAGATCACAGCGACATCGCGAAATGCGCGCTTGAGCAGGCTTGACTGTTCGACCCAGTCGATAAATTCATGGTCCAATATGTCAGCCGAAAACAGGCTCCTGGGGTCAGTGACGGGCTTGAGGCCATAGACCGCCAGCGCATAGTCGTTGGCGACGAAGCCCAGTGGCATCAGCCCCTGCGCGTCCATGCGGCGCGTGAGCAACATGCCGAGCGACTGATGCGCATTCCAGCCTTCGAAACTGTAGCAGATAAGATAATGCCGCCCTTCATGCGGGAAGGTTTCGATCAGCAATTGCCCCGGCTGCGGCAGGACCGAGCGGGCCTGCTGCATTTCCAGCCATTCGCGCACGTCCTGCGGAAAGCGATTCCATTCCTGCGGTTCGGCCAGGAAATTCCGCACGCGGTCGGCCAGGCGCGTGGACATCGCCATGCGCGACCCGCCCCAACTGGGCACGCGCGCCTGTTTTGACGTGGCGCGCACGGTGAGGTCGCTCGTGTCCATGCGCACGACCTCCAGCGCCATGCCGGAAAAAAAGAAACTGTCGCCGGGGCGGAGTTGCGCGGCAAAGCCTTCCTCCACAGTGCCAAGCTTGCGGCCATTGGCGAAGCGTACGGCGAGTGCGGGCTGATCGACGATGATGCCTGCGTTCAGGCGGTGCTGCTGAATGAAGCGGGGATGGGATACGCGCCAGGTCCCGTCCTGTTCTCTGGTCAGCCGCTTGAACCGGTCATAGGCGCGCAGGGCGTACCCCCCGCCTTCGATGAAGTGAAGGACATGATCGAACGCTTCGGCGGTCAGCGCGCTATAGGGAGTGGCGGATTGCACCTCCTTGAGCAAATCCTCCGCGCGGAACGGCCCGGCACAGGCAAGCCCCATGACATGCTGGGCCAGCACGTCGAGGCTGCCGGGACGGAAATCATCGGCGTCGCGTTCGCCAGCCTCCACCGCGTCGAGCGCGGCGCGCGCTTCCAGATATTCGAAGCGATTGCCGGGAATGAGGATCGCTTGCGAGGCCATGTCGAGCCGGTGATTGGCGCGGCCGATCCGCTGGAGCAGGCGCGAGCTGCCCTTGGGCGCGCCCATCTGGATGACGCAATCGACATTGCCCCAATCGACGCCGAGGTCGAGTGAGGCGGTCGCGACCAGCGCGCGCAACTTGCCCGCCGCCATCGCGCTCTCCACCTTGCGTCGCGCCTCGATCGACAGGCTGCCATGATGGATGCCGATCGGCAGGTTCGCGTCGTTGGCCGACCAGAGGTCCTGGAAGATGAGTTCGGCAAGCCCGCGGGTGTTGCAGAAGATCAGGGTGGTGCCGCGCGACTGGATTTCCGCCATGACCTGCGCGGCGGCGTAGCGGCCCGAATGGCCCGACCAGGGAACGCGGCCTTCGGGAATGAGGATGGCGACATGGGGGTCCGCGCCGGCCTCCCCCAGCACCGGCGTCACCGCGCCGATATCGCCATCAGGCGCGAGCCAGGCGCGATAGGCGTCGACATCGGCGACCGTCGCGGACAGAGCGACACGGCGCAGATCGGGGTTGATCGTCTGAAGCCGCGCCATCGACAGGTTGAGCAAGTCGCCGCGCTTCTGGGTGGCAAAGGCATGAACTTCATCGACGATTATGGTCCGCAGATGGGCGAACATGATCTGTGCGTCAGGATAGCTGAGCAGCAGGGACAGCGATTCGGGCGTCGTGAGCAATATCTGCGGTGGGCGGGCGCGCTGCCGCGCCTTTCGGTCGGAGGGCGTGTCGCCGGTGCGGGTTTCCACGCGGATGGGCAGGCCCATTTCCTCGATCGGCGTCAGCAGGTTGCGACGGACATCGACGGCCAGCGCCTTGAGCGGCGAGACATAGAGGGTGTGCAGGCCCTCGGTGGGATGGTCGATAAGATCAGCCAACGTCGGCAGGAAGCCGGCCAGCGTCTTGCCCGCGCCGGTGGGCGCGACCAGCAGCGCATGATCGCCCTGCCGTGCCGCCGCCAGCATTTCCATCTGATGCCGGCGCGGACGCCAGCCGCGCGCGTCGAACCAGTTGCCGATAATGGGGGGGAGCGTGACGGGCATCGTCGGGAATGTAGGTGCGCCTATGGCCTTCGTCACCCTCTCGTCCAGCCATCCGTCCTTGGCAATTAACATGCTTGGCAGCGAAATATTATGTCCCGACCCTCTGGCCCCCGCCCCCGCTCCTGCGTTACACTCCGGTCCATCATCAGCGGCGCTGCAGACGTCGCGAAGCAGGAGACATGATCATGACCGGCGAAACCCCGCCCCCCGTCACCGAAGCCGACCTGAGCGGCGTCGAAGCCACCGGCAACCGCCGCCGTCCCAAGGCGTCCATCCTGGAAATCGACGGCCGCAAGCTCAAGCCCGCGACCTTGATGATGGGCCATGGCTATGACCCGACACTGTCGGAAGGGTCTTTGAAGCCGCCGATCTTCCTCACCTCCACTTTCGCCTTTGAAAGCGCGGCGGCGGGCAAGCGGCATTTCGAGGGCGTGACGGGCATCCGCCCCGGCGGCGCGGAGGGGCTGGTCTATTCGCGGTTCAACGGCCCCAATCAGGAAATTTGCGAGGACCGGCTATCGGTGTGGGAGGAAGCCGAGGACGCGCTGCTCTTTTCCAGCGGCATGTCGGCGATCGCCACCACCCTGCTGGCGCTGGTGCAGCCGGGCGACGTCATCGTCCACAGCGCGCCGCTCTATGCCGCGACCGAATCGCTGATCGGGCGCATTCTGGGCAAGTTCGGCGTGCAATGGGTCGACTTCCCGGCTGGCGCGACTGCCGAGGAGATTGGCGCGGTGATCGAGCAGGCCAAGGGGCTGGGCCGGGTGGCGATGATCTATCTGGAAAGTCCGGCCAATCCGACCAATGTCCTGGTCGATTTAGAAGCGGTAGTCGCGCGGCGCGACTCCGTGTTCGCCGGGGTGGACCATGTGCCGCCGATCGCCATCGATAATACATTCCTTGGTCCGCTATGGCACAAGCCGATCGCCCATGGCGCGGACTTGGTCATCTACAGCCTCACCAAATATGCCGGCGGCCATAGCGATCTTGTGGCGGGCGGCGTGCTGGGCAGCAATGTGCTGATCAATACCATCCGCCTGATGCGCAACACGATCGGCACCATATTGGACCCGCACAGCGCCTGGATGCTGCTGCGCAGCCTGGAGACGCTGGAACTGCGGATGAGCCGGGCGGGCGAGAATGCCGCCAAGGTGTGCGCCTGGCTGCGCGACCAGCCGCAGGTGGAGAAGGTCGTCTATCTGGGCTTTCCCGAAACCGAGCGCCAAGCGGACATTTACAGGCGGCATTGCACCGGCGCCGGATCGACCTTTTCGCTCTACTTGAAAGGCGGAGAAGCCGAAGCCTTCGCCTTCCTCGACGCGCTCAAGATCGCCAAGCTGGCGGTCAGCCTGGGCGGCACTGAAACGCTGGCCAGCCACCCGGCGGCGATGACCCATTTGTCGGTGCCGGCCGAGCGCAAGAAGGCGCTGGCGATCGGCGACAATATGGTGCGCATTTCGATCGGCTGCGAGGATGCCGACGATCTGATCGCCGATTTCGCGCAGGCGCTGCGGCAGATAGGCTGAGCGGCATGACCAGACCCTCGTTGTTGGTGGGGCAGCCGCTGCTGGCGCCGTTGTTACCCGTGCTGCGCGCCGAATATGATGTGATCGCGCTGTGGGACGACCCGGACCCGGCAGTGCTCGCCCGCGTCGATGCGATCGTGTGGGCCGGGGAGTTCCCGCTCGACCGGGCGCTGGTCGATGCGATGCCGCAGCTGCGCCTGATTGCCTGCTTCACTGTCGGCTATGACGGCGTGGACCTGGAGCTGGCGCGAACGCGCGGCATTGCCGTCGCCCATGCGGGCGCAGCCAATGCCGACGATGTCGCCGACCATGCGATCGGCCTGATGATCGCGCATCGCCGCTGGATCGTCGGCGGCGACCGGCATCTGCGGGCTGGCCAATGGACGATCGAGGCGAAGACACGCACATGGTCGATGGGCAGCGCGCGGCTGGGGATTGTCGGCATGGGCGCAATCGGCATCGCCATTGCGGAACGGGCGCAGGCGATGAAGATGCAGATCGGCTGGTGGGGACCACGCCCCAAGCCGGGCCTGGCCTGGCCGCGCGCCGACAGCCTGATGGCGCTGGCCCGGCAAAGCGATATCGTGATCGTCGCGTGCCGAGCGGACGAAAACAATCGCGGCATGATCGATGCTGCGATCATGGAGGCGGTCGGCGCAGACGGGCTGCTGGTCAATGTCGCGCGGGGTCAGCTGGTTCAGGAGGCGGCGCTGATCGAGGCGCTGACATCGGGGCGGCTGGGCGGCGCGGCGCTGGACGTGTTCGATCCTGAACCGACCGATCCCGCGCGGTGGAAGGACGTGCCGAACATCGTGCTGACGCCCCATACCGGCGGCGCGACGCATGAGGCGGTGGGCCGGATGCTCGAAACGCTGCGCGCCAATCTGGCCGCGCATTTCGCCGGCGAGCCGCTGCCGGCCCGCGTGGTATAGGTGGTCAGTCCCAGTCTACTCGCGGCCAGCCGCGCGCCTGCGCCAGCAGGGCAAGGCGGCGGTGGGGATTGGCGGCAAAGGGCAGGTCGGCAAATTCCAGCATCGGCGCGTCCGAGACATGGTCGGAATAGGCCCGGATATGCGCGTCGCTGCGGTCGATCGCCCGGGCCGCCATCCATGCCTTGATCATGCGCAATTTGCCGGTGTCGTAGCAATTTTCGCCGGCGATCTTGGCACGGACGTAGCGCAGATCCTGGCTGAGATGATCCGTGGCGATGACGGCGTCGAACCCCAGCCGGCGGGCGATCGGTTCGACATAGAGGCGATAGGATGCGGTGGCGAGCACCAGAGTGTAGCCGTCCGCGCGGTCTTGCGCGATCTGCGCCAACGCGCCCTGGCGCACATTGGCGGCGATCACCTTGTCGGCATAGCTTTCGACATGCGGCATCAAGCGGGCGCGTTCGACATTGTAGCCGACCATCAGCGCCTGATTCAGCTCCTTGAGCCGCTGGCGGCTGATGAGCTTCACGACATAGGCCAGCATCAGCAAAACGACGCAGGGCAGCAGGATCAGCCGCCACGGCGCCATGGCGCGGGCAACGTGAATCAGGAAACCGGTATAGGTGCCCGTGACCGTGACCGTGCGGTCCATGTCATAGATCGCCAGAAGATGCGTCATGCCGTATCCGAAACTTTTGCCTCAGCCCTTCGTTCTGACCTGCGGATGGGCCGTTTCGGCTTGCCGTGCAACCGATAATGGACCACTAAATCGCCCTGATGAACAAAGCCGCCGATCTCATAGAAGAGCAACGCGATGGCGGCACGGTAATACGGCTTTCGGGAAACCTGGCCATAGCGTGCCTTCATGATCTGCCTGCCCGCCTGGACGCTGTGCAGGGGCCGATCAATGCTGTCGACGTGTCGCAGGTCGATCATATCGACACGATCGGCGCATGGACCGTGCATAGCGCGGCCAAGCGATTGAACGCGCCAATCACCGGCGCGAACGAAGATGCAAAGAGGCTGATAGAGGCGGTCGGTACGCTGGACGAGCCGTTTTCCCTCCGCCCGGACAAGGTGTCGCCGCTGACGCGCGTCGTCGGCCAGATTGGCGATGCAGTGATCAGCGCCGGGACAACCTTGATGGGCCTGCTCGGCTTTTTCGGGGCCAGCCTGGTTGCGGCATGGGGGCTGATCCGGCATCCAAGCCGGTTTCGCGTCAATGCGGTCGTCCAGCGGTTCGAAGTGGTGGGGGTGTCGGCCCTGGGCATTATCGGCCTGATGAGTTTCCTGATCGGCATCGTCATCGCCCAGCAAGGGTCGGTGCAGTTGCGCCAGTTCGGCATGGAAATGCTGACCATCAACCTGGTTGGACGCCTGACGTTCCGCGAACTGGGCGTGTTGATGACCGCGATCATGGTTGCCGGCCGATCCGGTTCGGCTTTTGCCGCACAGCTTGGCACGATGAAGCTGACCGAGGAAATCGACGCGATGCGCACCATCGGCGTGTCGCCGATGGAAGCGCTGGTCATGCCGCGCACATTGGCGGTGGTGGTGATGATGCCGCTGCTGGGTTTCTACGCGTCCATCGTCGCGGTCATCGGCGGCGGGTTCCTGTGCGCTGTTGCGCTCGACATTCCGCCCATCACCTTTGTCCAGCGGCTGCGCGAAGTCGTGCCAATCACCGACCTGTGGGTCGGATTGATCAAGGCGCCGGTGTTCGGCATCATCATCGCGCTATCGGGCTGCTATCAAGGTATGCAGGTCAAGGCCAATGCCGAGGAAGTCGGCCTGCGCACCACCGCAGCCGTGGTTCAGGCAATTTTCCTCGTTATCGTGATCGACGCCTTCTTCGCCGTCTTCTTCACCTGGGTCGGGTGGAACTGATGAGCGAGATGGACATGCAGCAGGCCGACGAACGGCGCGTCGATGACGCCATCGCGCAAGACGGGGTTGCAATCCGCGTGCGCGGCCTGCGCAACAGTTTCGGCGATCAGGTTGTGCACGAAAAACTCGACCTCGACGTGCGCAAGGGCGAGATACTGGGGGTCGTGGGCGGATCAGGCACAGGCAAATCCGTCTTGATGCGGTCCATCATCGGGTTGCAGACCCCGGATGAAGGCGATGTGCGCGTGTTTGGCGAGGCCATGGTCGGCCGCCTTGACGATGAAGCGCTGGCAGTCCGCAAGCGCTGGGGCGTTCTGTTTCAGGGCGGCGCGCTGTTTTCAACGCTCACGGTCGCGGAAAATGTCGAAGTGCCGATCCGCGAATATTACCCCAATATCGGGCCGAAGCTGCGCGAGGAGATCGCCGCCTACAAGATCCGCATGACCGGCCTGCCGGTCGAGGCTGGCCCCAAATATCCGGCCGAACTGTCCGGCGGCATGCGCAAGCGCGCCGGACTGGCGCGCGCATTGGCGCTGGACCCCGATTTGTTGTTCCTGGACGAACCCACAGCTGGCCTGGACCCGATCGGCGCGGCCGCGTTCGATGATCAGACTCGCAGGCTGCAACAGACACTGGGGTTGACCGTCTTCCTCATCACCCATGATCTCGACACGCTCTATTCGATTTGCGACCGGGTCGCCGTGCTGGCGGACAAGAAGGTGATCGCCGTGGGCACGATCGAGGAATTGCTGGCGCTGGATCACCCGTGGATTCAGGAATATTTCAATGGCCCAAGAGGCCGGGCCGCCACAGCGGCGGTGGAACGCGAAAAGAACAAGGTGGCGTCCGCGTCGCCCGAGGGAAGGCAATAGGATATGGAAACCCGCTCCAACCATGTGCTGGTCGGCACGGTCACGCTGTTGTTGCTGGCCGCGATCATGATTGCCGCCTTCTGGTTTTCGCGCCTGTCGCAAGGCGACAACAAGGAATATGACATCTTTTTCAAGCAGTCGGTCAGTGGCCTGGCGAAAGGATCGGGCGTCAACTATGCCGGCGTGCCGTCCGGCCAGGTCGAAAAGATCGAATTGTGGAAGCGCGACCCTAGCTTCGTGAAGGTGCGTATCTCCGTCCGGGATGGCACCCCTATCCTGCAAGGCACCACCGCCACGATTCAGGGCGTTGGCTTTACAGGGGTGAGTGAGATCGTGCTGGACGGCGCGGTGAAGGGCGCCCCGCCCATCCAGTGCCCCGCGCAAAATGCCCCGGCGGCCTGCCCGGATGGCGTGCCTGTCATACCGACCAAGCCCGGCGCGCTGGGCGAACTGCTCAACAATGCGCCGCAGCTGCTGGAGCGTCTGTCCACACTGACCGAACGCCTCACCGAATTGCTCGACGACAAGAATCAGCAATCGATTGCGGGCATCCTGGCCAATGTGGAGCGTATTTCGGGATCGCTGGCCGACCGCAGCCCTGAAATCGCCGCGACCCTGGCGGAAGCCCGCATTGCTGTCCAACGCACCGGTGTTGCCGTCGAGCAGATCGGCAAGCTGGCCGCGACGACGGATTCGCTGCTGAATGAACAGGGCAAACCGTTGATGGCCGACCTGCGCAAGACCGTGCAGTCCGCAACCCGCAGCATCGACACACTCGACAAGACGATTGGCGAGGCGCAGCCTGGCGTGAAGAGTTTCAGCACGCAGACCATGCCGGAAGTCAATCAGCTGGTACGCGACCTGCGGGAAATGTCGCGCGCGTTCCGTGGCGTTGCTGAAAAGCTCGACCAGCAAGGCGCCGGGTCGATCGTCGGATCGCCCAAATTGCCCGATTACAAGCCATGAGGAAGATAAGGATGAGGCGCATGTTCCACGCGAAACCCCATGGTGTCACGGCGGTGCTGGCCGCGGCTTTCCTGCTGTCGGGCTGCGTATCTTTCGGGGGCAAGCCGCCCGAGCGGCTGCTGTCGCTCGATGCTGCGCACAAGGTGCCGTCCGGCACGCCGCGCGTCGCGGGAAACGGGCGGACGCTGATCGTGACCGAGCCTGAAGCGCCAAAGACAGTCGATACGGTTCGAGTGCCTGTCCAGACGAGCCCGACGTCAGTTGCCTATGTGACCGATGTGCAATGGGCCGATACGCCGCGTCACCTGTTCCGCCGTCTGTTGGCGGAGACGATTTCGGCCACGACCAACCGCGTGGTTCTGGATACGGGCCAATTTTCGGGCGATGGTGGCCAGCGGCTGACGGGCGAACTGATCGATTTCGGTATCGACGAAGCACAGCAGAGCGCGATCGTGACCTATGACGCGATGCTGATGACGCCGAGCGGAGTCGCATTGGCGCGTCAGCGATTTACCGCCAGCGCGCCGGTCGGCGGGAAGATCAATGCGACCAGCGTCGGCGCCCCGCTCAATGCGGCGGCCAATCAGGTGGCGACTGATGTCGCCGCTTGGGTTGCGGCGATGAAGGACTAAGGCACAGGCCGCCGGGACATCCTGCCAAGTTTCTCAATTCAGGCTCTTGCGGACCTGTTCCATCACGTCTTTCGACAAGCCCGGCCGAGACAGAATGCGTTGAAGCTGCGCTTGCATCAGGGCGGCACGCTGCGCATCGAACCTTTTCCAGCGGCCAAGCGGAGGCACCAAGCGCGCTGCTGTCTGCGGGTTGATGGCATCCAGGGCGAGGATGCAGTCGGCGACGAGCCGATATCCCTTGCCCGAGCGATGATGAAACGCCCACTGATTGCCCGAAAAAGCGCCATAAAGCGCGCGAACCCGGTTCGGGTTGTTGAGGGTGAAATCCTTATGTCGGCCCAGTTCCTCCACAAGGTCCACCGTATCAGGGTGCAAAGCGAAGGCCTGGGTCTGGAACCATTTGTCCAGCGTCAGCGCATCGGCGCAATAACGGTTATAGAAAATATCGAGGGCAGCGATGCGTTCGGGACTTTCCCCGTTCGCCAATATGCCCAGTGCGGCCTGACGTTCGGTCATGTTGTCGGCGCTGTCGAACTGCTCAAAGGCCGTTAATGGGCCGTCCGCCGCGCCCGATGCCACCAGATAATGTAACGCCGCGTTGCGTAATTTTCTCGCGCCTTTGGCCGCTGGAGACAAGGAAAAGCTGTTCGCGCGCAGCCGGGCATGCATATCACGCCATAGCGGCTGCAATTCCGCGCCGATACGATGTTGAAGCGCGTTCCGGGCGTTGTGTATCGCATCAGGATCGACGATAGGCATCTGGTCACCCAGATAGGCTTCGCTGGGCAAACGGACCGCCTCCGCCACGAATGCGGAGTCCAAAGCCGGGTCGATCAGCGTCTGGCGGACCGCATCGACCACCGTCGTCTCGTCCACCGGCTGGCCGCCGATCTGGCCCACCAGCACGTTGACCATCAATTGCTGCATCGCTTCATAGCGGGCGAACGGATCATCGTCATGCGCTGACAGAAAGGCGAGGTCGGCTTGGCTGCGGTTGGTATTCACGATCACCGGCGCGGAAAAGCCGCGATTGATCGACAGCACGGGCGCGGTGGCGACATTCTGGAACGTGAAGCGCTGCTCCGACCGGGTCAGCATCAGAGTCTCGTCGCCATGATTGGCCCGGCTTTCCCGGTCGAACAGGGCAACGCGGATCGGGATCGCCATCGGCCGTTTTTCTGGCTGACCTGGGGTCGGCGGGATGATTTGGCTCAGAACCAGATCGACGCGACCGGTAGCGGCGTCATGCGACAGAAGAGCGCGCACGCGGGGGGTGCCTGCCTGTTCATACCAAAGCCGGAACTGAGTGAGGTCGATGTTGCCGCCATCCTCCATGGCGCGGACGAAATCCTCACAGGTTGCGGCCTGCCCGTCATGCCGGTCGAAATACAGGTCCGTGCCGGCACGAAAGCGTTCAGGTCCAAGCATCAACGCCATCATCCGGATCAGCTCGGCGCCCTTGTTATAGATGGTCGCAGTGTAGAAGTTACTGATTTCCATGTAAGATTCAGGCCGCACTGGGTGCGCGAGCGGGCCTGAATCCTCCGGGAACTGGCCCGCGCGCAGGATGCGGACATCCTCGATCCGCTTGACCGCATGGCTGCCCATATCCGCCGAAAAATTCTGGTCGCGAAAGACGGTAAAGCCTTCCTTTAATGACAACTGAAACCAGTCACGGCACGTGACGCGATTTCCCGACCAATTGTGGAAATATTCATGGGCGACCACGCCCTCTACGCCGTCATAGTCGATGTCGGTCGCGGTATCCGGATCGGCCAGAATATAACGCGAATTGAAGATGTTGAGGCCCTTATTCTCCATCGCGCCAAAATTAAAGTCAGCCACAGCGACGATATTGAACACGTTGAGATCATATTCACGGCCGTATACACGCTCATCCCAGGCCATGCTGTTTTTGAGAGCCTCCATGGCATGGGTGGTGCGGGGAAGGTCGGCGTCCTTTACCCATATCCCAAGCTGTACGTCGCGGCCGCTCATGGTGACAAACCGGTCCCGGTTGCAGGACAGGTCGCCCGCCACAAGGGCGAACAAGTAGCAGGGCTTGGGATAGGGATCGTTCCAGATCGCCCAGTGGCGGCCATCTTCGCCGTCACCCTGCTCTACTGGATCGCCATTAGCGAGCAGGATTGGAAAACATGCCTTATCCGCCGCCATGCGCACGCTGTAGCGCGACAATATATCGGGCCGATCGGGAAAGAAGGTTATGCGGCGGAACCCCTCCGCCTCGCATTGGGTGCATAGCAGCCCGCCGCTGGCATACAGCCCCATCAGCTTGCTATTTCGTTCAGGGGCGAGCTCGACGAGCGTTTCCACCTCATGCGCGTCGCCCAGCAAGGGCAGAATGAGCGCGCCGGCTTCCAGATGCCATTCCGCCTGTGTCAGGGACCGACCATCGACCTTGACTTCCAAGGGCACCAGTCCGTCGCCATCGAGACGCAGCGGTCGGTCATGACCGCCGTTGCGCGTTACGGCGAGTTTCGCACGAACGGTCGTGAGCGCCGGATCAAGATCAAAATCAAGCGTAACGTCGGGCACCAGCCAGTCCGGCACACGATAATCCGAGCGACGAATGACGGCAGGCGAGGCGGCGGCAGCGTGTATATCCATGCTGCCAACCTAGGGCGGCAACCGGAAAAAGCCAGTCACTTCGAAAAGTGAGCGGCCGGCGTCCTCCTCTTTTCAGGCGCTCCAAATGCTTGAGAGGAGCGACGTCAGATGCGTTCGCCCGAGAGCCGCTGGCACAGCATATCGAGCTGGTCCAGGTTCGAGTAGCGCATCGACAAGGTGCCCCCGGTGGCTGCACCGCTATGGGCGATCTCCACTTTCAGGCCTAATATGTCCGCCAGATGTTGCTCCAGCGCCGCAATGTCGGGGTCCTTATCCTTGGGATCGGACCGCATCGAGCGTGCCGCAGGCGCATCATTGCCGGTTTTGGCGCGGCGAACCAGCTGTTCGGTATCGCGGACCGACAGGCCCTTCTCCTCGATCTGGCCAGCAAGCCGTTCACAATCGGGCGCGCCGATCAGCGCCCGGGCATGGCCCATGCTGATCTTGCTGTGCATAACCTGCTGCTGCACCGACTGCGGCAGGTCGAGCAAGCGCATCAGGTTGGCGACATGGCTGCGGGATTTGCCGACGATACGACCGAGCGCCTCTTGGCTATGGTTGAACTCGGCGATCAGCTTTCGATAAGCTTCCGCTTCCTCGATAGGGTTCAGGTCTTCACGCTGAATATTTTCTATCAACGCGATCTCAAGCGTTTCCTGCTCGTCGAAGTCGCGGACGATCGCAGGAATACGGTGGAGTTGCGCCCGTTGCGACGCGCGCCAGCGACGTTCGCCAGCGATGATTTGAAAACCCCCGCCATGCGGGCGCACGATGATGGGCTGGATTACGCCGCGTTTGGCGATGCTGTCGGCCAGTTCCTGCAAGGCGCCATCGTCAAAATGGCGGCGCGGCTGTTCGGGATGCGGATGGATGAGCGCGACTTCGATGCTCTGCACCGCCTTGCCATTGACCTGGGGCGCAGAGGGAGAAACCGGTTCTTCGCGAGCAACGTCGCCCAATAGAGCAGACAGGCCACGACCCAATCCTTGGGGGCGCTTTGCCGACTTGGGCTTTTCGGTCATATCCTCGCTCAAGCCGCAACCTCCTCTGGGGGCAGGCGCGCGATCAGCTCCCGCGCCAGACGCATATAAGCTTCCGACCCCGAGCAACGGAAGTCGTAGATAAGCGCCGGAACGCCATGGCTCGGCGCTTCAGACAGTCGGACGTTACGAGGGATGACGGTTGAAAAGACCAAATCGCCCAAACAGGCCCGGACGTCATCCGCGACCTGATCGGTCAATCGATTGCGGCGATCATACATGGTGAGTGCTACGCCCATGATCGACAAGCCAGGGTTGAAACGTCCCCGGATGCGTTCAACGGTTTGCAGCAATTGCGACAAACCTTCGAGCGCGAAAAATTCGCATTGCAATGGCACGAGCAGCGACTGCGCCGCCACCATGGCGTTAATGGTCAGCAATCCCAATGACGGCGGACAGTCGATCAGGCATATATCCCAACGCCCCGGCTGCGCTTCCGACAATACCCGCTCGAGCCGGTGTGTCCGCTCCTCATATTCGATCAGTTCGATTTCAGCGCCGGACAAATCCTGGGTCGCGGGCACCAGATCCAGCTTCGGCACGCGCGTCGTCACGATACTGTCGTCCAACGCGCAATTGCCCACCAGCAAGTCATAGCTGGAGCGCTCGCGCGCTGCCTGATCGACCCCCAGGCCGGTCGATGCATTGCCCTGCGGGTCAAGATCCACCAGCAAAACGCGAAGTCCGGTGGCGGCAAGACCGGTAGCTAGATTGATCGCCGTGGTCGTCTTCCCAACCCCACCCTTCTGGTTGGCGATAGCGATGCGGATCATGAACGACCTTTCTTCTTGCCGGCGGGCGCGACATTCCGGGCAACGATGATGGCGCTGTCCGCGTCCGTTACACTCGGTTCCACGTGGAACACACCTTGCCACGATGGGCGCACGGCCTCCAGTTCATTTTTCGCGGTTCGTCCCTTTGGCAACACCCAAAGGCTGTTCCTGTGGGAAAGATGCAGCGCCGAATGCAGCAATTTGTCCAGTGGGGCATAAGCGCGCGCGCTGATGACGGCTGCATGCATTGCCGGCGCGGACTCGACGCGACCGCCGAACACGTCCGCATGTTGCAGGCCAAGCTCTGCGATCACAGCATTCAGAAAATCCACGCGCTTGCGGCGGGCTTCGATCATCAGGACTGGCTGCTTACCGAGGCATGAAATCACGATGCCGGGCAATCCCGCCCCCGCACCCAGATCAACCCACGTACCTGTAGCAGCGCCTTCGACCAAAAGCAGCAACTGGGCAGAATCGACGATATGCCTTGCCCAGATATGGGCACGCGTCGATTCCGCAATAAGGTTCTGTTCGTCCATGGCGGACAGCAGGATTGCAACGAAGCGTTCAAGCTGGTCCCATGTTCCACGTGAAACATCAAAATGAGAACGGAGCCACGCCCTGGCTTCTTCTTCGGTCACGCGGCCATCCGGCGGGTATGAACCAGGATGGCAGCCAAGGCCGCAGGGGTGATACCGCGGATACGGCCAGCAGCCGCTAACGTATCCGGACGAGCGGCCTCCAGACGTTCGATCATCTCGCTGGACAATCCACCTACTGATCGAAAGTCAAAGTCCGCGGCAATGATCACTCGTTCGTCCCGCCGCAATGCTGCGACTTCCGCCTCCTGGCGAAGGAGATACGGCGCATAATGGGCATCTTCGAGCAATTCGTTTCGCACATCGTCCGGCGCATCTTGCAGGCTGGGCGCGAGCGTCATGAGCAAGCGCCGCGGGACCTCAGGGAATCGGGCCCATTCGGTCAGCGTGCGGCGCGCGCCATCCTGCCTTACGGCCGCGCCGGCCTTCGCCATTTCAGATGCCGTCATCGACCGGGCCAACGCAGTTTCAACCCGCGAGCGCCAATCCGACCGAAGCTGCAGACGTCGCGCACGATCCGGTCCAATCAGGCCATGGGCAAGACCCAGGGAGCCAAGGCGGGTCTCCGCATTGTCGGCGCGCAGGCGGAGGCGATATTCCGCGCGCGCCGTCAGCATGCGATAGGGTTCCGTAACACCCTGCAGCACCAGGTCGTCGATCATAACGCCGATATAGGAGCTGGCCCGATCCAAGACCATCGGCGATTGTCCTAGCGCATGAGCGGCAGCATTGGCACCGGCGACCAGCCCTTGCGCCGCCGCCTCCTCATAGCCCGTTGTGCCGTTGATCTGACCCGCGCAAAAAAGACCCGATACCGCCCGCAGCTCCAAAGCGCTTGTGAGCGCGCGCGGGTCGACATGATCATATTCCACGGCATAGCCCGCTACGACGATTTCTGCGCGTTCAAGACCGACCATTGATCGGATCATGTCCCGCTGGATGTCAGCCGGCAGAGAGGTGGAAATACCGTTGGGATAGACCAACGGGCTGTCGAGCCCCTCCGGTTCGAGGAATATTTGATGCCCGTCACGATCGCCGAAGCGAAGAACCTTGTCCTCAATGGAGGGACAGTAGCGCGGTCCCCGCCCCTCAATCGCGCCACTGAACAAAGGCGAGCGCCCTAGCCCATCTCGGATGATTCGATGCGTTCGATCATTTGTCCGCGTGATGGCACAGGCCAATTGCGGCAATATGCGGGTTGGCGTCACGGGCGACATCGTCCACCCGCCGTCATCCGATGGCTGCGTTTCCAAACGAGCCCAGTCGATCGTCCGGCCATCGAGCCGCGGTGGCGTACCAGTCTTCAACCGCGCGATCGGCAGATCCAACCTCCGCAATTGCGTTCCGAGACTGGTAGCCGCCCTTTCCCCGACGCGCCCGCCAACGTCCTGAGTGTCGCCGCAGAAAAGTTTGCCGCCCAGGAAAGTGCCAGTCGCCAGCACGATTGCAAATGAGTTCAGCATCCTTCCATCGGCTAGCCGGACGCCAGTGACCTGCCCGGCGTCCAGCAGCAGTTCCTGCGCCTCACCCTCAATGATCGTCAGACCATCCAGATCGTCGATCAGCCTGTGAATGGCGGCCCGATAGCGAACACGGTCAGCTTGAACGCGCGGTCCCTGCACCGCAGCACCCTTGCTGCTGTTGAGCATGCGATAATGGATAGCGGCGGCATCTGCCGCGCGGGCCATGAGGCCGTCCAACGCATCGACTTCGCGCACGAGATGGCCTTTGCCCAGACCGCCAATGGCAGGGTTGCAGGACATGGCTCCGACAGTTGATCGGTCAAATGTCAGCAACGCTACAGCAGCGCCCTTGCGTGCAGCAGCAGCGGCCGCCTCACAGCCGGCATGGCCACCACCGACCACGATCACATCATAGGGTTTATGCATGCGTCGCCCTTATCAGAGTCGGGGCTATTTGGTCAAAAGCGTTCCACGTGGAACATTATTATTTCCCGATGCAGAAACCCGAAAAAAGGCGGTCGAGCATATCCTCCGTGCTCGCTTGACCAGTCAGCGTGTCCAAGACCGCGCGTCCAAGCCGACATTCTTCCGCGATTATGAGCAGGTCATGATGCGCGCGCGCCACGCGGAGGTGGTCGGCCAACCGGACCACCAGATCGCGTTGTCTGCGGTGGAGGGCATAGTCCCCCTCACCTGGCAGAAGAGTGGCGGCACGCGCTGCGAGCGCCGCCAATAATGCCCCCATATTTTCGCCGGTCAGGGCCGATACCGGCAAGCCGGGCCGAGCATTATTCTGTCGGTCGCTCTGGGCAGCTATAAGAATAGCATCGGGTCGAGGCATCGCATCCGCCGCCCCTAGCCAAAGAATGATATCCGCCGCCTCAAGCGCAGCCCGTGCCCGGTCGATACCGATAGCCTCAATATCGTCACCGACATCGTCTCGGAGCCCGGCGGTGTCGGTGAAGAGATAGGCGACACCATCAATCGCGGCCGGCACCTCAATCCGGTCGCGTGTCGTTCCGGCAATGGCCGACACGATGGCGGCATCCCGGCCGACCAAAGCATTGAGTAGGGTCGATTTGCCTGCATTGGGCGGCCCCGCCAGCACAACGCGAATACCATCCCGCAATCGTTCCGCTGACGGCGCGGAAAGGACGTTTCGAACATCGCCTTCCAACAGCGATAATCGCTCCGCAATATCGTCTTCGATGCTCGCGTCGGGGACGTCATCTTCGTCCGAGAAGTCCAGAGCCGCTTCCGCCATGGCGGACAGTGCGAGCAAACGGGCACGCCAATCGTCAATCCGTCGTGAGAAATGCCCTTCCGCCATGGACAAGGCCGCCCTGCGCTGACTTTGCGTTTCCGCCGCAAGCAGGTCCGACAATCCCTCCACCGCGTTCAAATCCATACGCCCATGGTCGAATGCCCGGCGCGTGAATTCCCCGGGCTGAGCGCGCCGCAGTCCGGGAATGGCGCTCAGTACGGCTTCGACTGCGTCGATGACCGCTCGACCGCCGTGACAGTGAAACTCCGCCATGTCTTCGCCAGTGACGGTATGAGGTCCCGGCAGCCAAAGAAGGAGGGATCGGTCGAGCGGCATTCCGCCCGTCGGATCGCGCAGCAAGGCCAGGCTCGCCTGTCGGGGGGCGGGCATTCGATGCGCCAGCATCTCCATCGCCGTCCCGGCTAGCGCGCCGCTCACCCGAATGACGGCAATCCCTGCCGGCGGCGGGCCGCTGGAAAGAGCGAAGATCGTATCCCTCGACGGTCCGCGCACGGCTACTTTGTGTCGTCCTTGCCGCCGCCCATACCGGCCAGCCCGACATTCATCATCTGCTGGAACATCCGCATGCTGGCGTCGCCCAATGGCGAAAAGCTTTTGAGCAACGTTTCCATTTGCTCGACACTGCCAATGCCATCAAAACTATCCAGCATCGTGCGGATATATTTGTCGTGTATCGGGCTCACATCCGGCAATCCGAGAAAGGCGCGGGCCTCCGCCGGGGTGCAGTCCACGTCAACGGTAACCTTCATGTCCCTGCCCTTTCCGGCTGATATGCATGCACATCATCTGTCATGCGATAGTTAGACGCGCAAATGCTAATTTTTAGGGCGAATCGATGGTTGTGCCGCCCGATGGCAGGGCCAATATGCGTGCGGGACTCGTTGCGAAAGGATCAAGAAATGGGTGCATTCATTCCTGTCGACACGTTCGACAGCGACGCGCAATTTGACGCCTATGTCGCCAAGCCCGAGGGCGAGGCCAAGGCGGCAATCATCGTTATCCAGGAGATATTTGGTGTCAATGAAGGCATCCAGCGCAAATGCGATGGCTGGGCAAAAGCAGGCTATGTCGCCTACGCGCCCGACCTGTTCTGGCGCATCGATCCGCATATCGAACTTGATCCGGATGTCCCCGACGAGATGGACCAGGCGTTGGCGTTGATGCCGAAGTTCAATCAGGACCAGGGTATTCGCGACCTTGAAGCCACGATCAAAGCGGCGCGGGTCGCGGCCGGCGGCGGCAAGGTAGGGCTGGTAGGCTATTGCCTGGGAGGTCGTCTGGCGTTCATGGCCGCATGTCGGACCGACGGCGACGCCTTTGTCGGCTACTATGGCGTCGGCATCGATGGATTGCTGGGCGAACAGCACGCGGTCGGCAAACCGACCATGCTTCATATCCCGACAGCAGATCATTTCGTCACGCCCGATGTGCAGAAAGCGATGCATGAAGGGCTGAAGGACAATGTTCATGTGACGTTGCATGATTATGAGGGTCTGGATCATGGCTTTGCCACTGAAATGGGCCAGCGTCGGAATGATGCCGCAGCCGTTCTGGCCGATGGCCGCACCGCCGATTTTTTTGCGGAGCATCTGTCTTGACGCAGGCCTATCGCATGATCGTCCGGCAGCATGGCGGGCCGGATGTGATCGAGCGGGAGGACATGGACACTCCCGTTCTGGCCCATGGCCAGGTGCTCGTGGCGACCGAGGCCATTGGTCTCAATTATATCGACACCTATTTTCGCACTGGCCTTTATCCTGGCGATCTTCCCCTCACATTGGGCCATGAGGGTGCGGGGCGGGTAGCGGCGGTCGGTCCAGGGGTCACCGCCTTTTCCGTCGGCGATCGGGTGGCGAGCGGCACGGGCAAGGGCAGCTACACCACCCATTGGGTCGTGTCGCAGGACCAGCTGGTCGCCCTGCCCGACTCTATTGACAGCACGGATGCGGCTGCGATGATGCTGAAGGGCATGACCGCCTGCTACTTGGCCGAAGACGTGCTCCCACTGAAAGCCGGGCAGGTGGCATTGGTTCATGCCGCCGCGGGTGGTGTGGGATCGGTGCTCGTTCCCTGGCTGCGGGACAAGGGCGTCATCGTCATCGCCCACAGCGGCTCGGCGCAGAAAGCTGCGAAGGTCGATGCGGACCATAGTCTGCATGATCCCATGGAGACGCTCGCCGATCATATATGTGCGATCACCGACGGACATGGTGTCGATGTCGTTTATGATGGCGTGGGCAAGGCGAGCTGGAACGCATCGATCGCCAGCCTCAAACGTCGCGGCATGATGGTCAGCTATGGCAATGCCTCAGGTGCTGTCCCGCCTGTCAATCTGCTCGATTTAAGCCGCGGTGGATCACTGTACGTAACGCGACCGACGCTGTTCGACTATGTGGCTACGCCCGAAGCGCTGACGCATACGGCCCAAAGACTGTTTGACCGCATGGCCCAAGGCATCATCAAGGCCGAAATAGGCCAACATTTTGCCCTGACCGACGCCGCGCAGGCACATCGTATGCTCGAAGCAAGGCAGACAGTTGGCTCTACCGTGCTTGCCCCGTAAGTCGCGCGAATAACGGCGTGTAGCGGTAGCCGCTTAAGAGGTCAGCCGTTCAAACAGCTTCCTGGCGCGTGACGACAGCGAGGGCGCGTTGACCACGGGGTCACGCCTGACCAATGCCGTCATGGGCACGTCCTCCGCATCGTTGATCGCCGGAAGCTTCGTACAGACGATAAGATCTTGCAAACCATCTCCGATGCCACCACCCATCCAGCACCCATATTTGACTTTGGTCACAGCCATGCCGGCACGCCATATCATGGCGCGGATAAGACTGGCATCGAAGGCGATGAATGCAAGTGGATCTTCAGGGTTGGCGATGAATACATCGCCGGCGTTCGCCATGCGCTGGCGATCGAGCGGGAACATGGACTGTCCCGCCATAACCATATGGCGCGAATAAGCATTGAGCTCGAAACATGTTAGCAAGAAGCGGCCGCCCGGTTTCATCATTGCGGAAATAAAGACCAGTAGGGTTTCAAAATCATCCTGCGTGACGTGGGTGAATACGGAAAATGCGTATCCATCCGTAAAGTGATCGCAATATTTCTTGGCTAGGGCCGCATGGCTTTCCCTGTCCCGCTTATCTATAAACCGATCATAATGATCATTGGCCCCCTCAATCAATTCAAACCGAACGTTTGGCAACTGCGGAGTAATATGCTGCTCGCAAAAGTCTATGACGGGCGGCATGATGTCCATGCCCACAACTTGACTGGGGCGAATGCCAGACTTGTACAAAGACACCAGACCCCGCCCGATCCCGCAACCAAAATCGAGGACGCGGGATTCGCTATTCAAAGTAACCAAACTTCGAAACAAGGCGACGCAGGCGTCTCCAACCTGTTCGGGGTCCGATCCGCCAACCCAGTCATTCATGGAAGTGGCACGCATCGCGTCAAAGATTTTCGAGAATTCTGCCACTAATCCGTCCTCAGCCAGCCGATCCGCTCGGCATAAGCCGATACGGTCGCGGTAGCCGAGCCACGACAAGGGGATCAAGGAGCAGGCGAAAAAAAGATGCACATCCCTTGGGGTATGCGTCGCTCTGGCGGGGCCGATATGATCAAAACAGGGTCAGCAGGCCCACTTGCTGATCGACAAACCCCTCATAGATCATCTTCAACGCCACATAGATGATGACGGCGAGGCCCAGATAGGCGATCCAGCGAAAACGCTCGATATAATGGGCGATGACATTGGCCGCGATGCCCATCAGGGCGACCGACAGGACCAAGCCGATCATGAGGATCCCGGGATGGTCGCGCGCCGCGCCGGCCACGGCCAGGACGTTGTCGAGGCTCATCGACACGTCGGCCACGGCAACGGCCCAGGCGGCTGCCGCAAAGCTCTTGGCGGGGCGCAGCCCGGACACGTCGTCATCAGTGGGATCGTCCGGCGTATCGGCCCCGCGCGCAGGATGCAGCTCGCGCCACATCTTCCAGCTGACCCAGAGCAGCAACAGACCGCCGGCCAGAATGAGGCCGACAATCTGCATCAGCTGGCTGACCACCAACGCAAAGGCGATGCGCAGCACCAGAGCGGCCAGGATGCCGATCAGGATCACCTTCTTACGCTGGGCGGCGGGAAGACCAGCCGCCAGCGCGCCGACGACAATCGCATTGTCGCCCGCCAGTAGCACGTCGATCATCAACACCTGGACAAAGGCCGACAGCGCGGATGGCGAGGTTATATTGCTGAAATCATGGATGATATGCTGCCAGATTTCGGCAGGTGAGCCGACCCCTTGAGCAGCCGAAGCGGCGGTGGCGAATAGGTCGATCATAGCGGCCCTTGCGTCCCTGTCGTCGATAGGAAGAACGCCGAACCATCGCATGATCCGGCGCTCCGATACAATATGGGGCGCCCGAAGCGCCCCATGTCCGTGAAGAATGAACCCCCCGCGGGTTTACTGGTTCATCGTCGCGAAGAAATCCTCGTTGGTCTTGCTGTCCTTCATCTTGTCGAGCAGGAACTCCATCGCGTCGATCGTCCCCATCTGCATGAGGATGCGGCGCAGCACCCACATCTT